>JBFHES010000345.1:0-3989 GCA_041584015.1 Bacteroidales bacterium | reverse complement strand
TAAGGAATCTTCCTTGGAGATGGAGAAATCAATATCTTCATAACTCGAGTCCGGATCCTGAACAGTTTCCATGTGGTCGATATCTTTACCCGTTAAAATGCTTTGGATGGTATTGAAGTATTGATCGCGCATTTTTAGCTCTACTTCCAGCGAGTCCACGGTTGCCAGGTTGTATTCAATCTGACGGCGAAGTTGCCCATCCGGATAACCCGGAATGAATTCTCTAAGAGGAGTAAAGGCAATTAGGAGGCTTACGCTAATTACAACAATTACAAGAATGCTGGCAATAAAGGAAACAATAAAAAACGGTGTGAAACGGAAACTGGATACCTCCTCGAAATTAGATTCTTGTTGAACCTTAAAGAGGTAGCGGGTATGCATGTTCCTTTCTTTGTCTTTATCTTTGGTATTTTTTGCCATTAAAAATTGTAATTGTTTCGCAAAGATAAAAGAATTGACCTAATGTAATTGCTGAATTTCAGATGAATTACAAAGCCTTAAATTTTATTTGCATTTTAAAGTTGGAAGTTTAAAACTTTGCATTACCTTTGCACCGCAAAACAGTGCGGGGTGGAGCAGTTGGTAGCTCGTTGGGCTCATAACCCAAAGGTCGCAAGTTCGAGTCTTGTCCCCGCTACCTAGAGAGAAAGGAATTCCAAATCGGAGTTCCTTTTTTTATTTGATCAAAATTTTATGCTTAGATCCATCTGATCACTTGGAATTCCAAATGGGTTAGCTTTATTCCTGACGTAGAAAAACGAAGATAAGGGATCTCGGAATAAACGTATGGTTCTCGCGTAATAGCAACGAGCCATAGTTATTCTTGCTTTGTGAAATAATATATTTAATTTTACTACTCAACTATTAAACTTAAGCATATGATAAAAAGAGTATTCATTGTTTTGATAACAATAATCTTTGTTGGTCAAGCAAACAAGTCATTTTCTCAAAATCCTCTTATTGGAGCTTGGGATGTATATTGTGTCGTCGATAATAGTGGGGAGAACAGTATAAGTTTTTGTGATTTCTGTGCATTTAAATTAAGTGATGATCAAAAAAGTATATCCTTTAATATTTTAAAATTAAAAGTAACTGAAGAAAAATTAAACTTTACTAGAGACGAGTCCACAAAGAGTATCGATTATTCATATAATGAAAAAGAAAGCACAATTGAGTTTACCTATTTGAATCAAGAGTATTCATTTATTGTTTTAACAATAATGGACGTATCGGAAGGAAGGTATATTTTGCAAAACAAGGATAGTTCTCTAGTGTATCTTGAGAAAGCAAAGGAATAAGCTCAGATGATTGCAGGCTAATTCTGTTTTAGAAATTATTTCCCATCAGGTGGCGTGTGCTGCAGCGGTGCTACGCGACAATTGCCCATTGTATTAAACTACCCATAGGGCATTAAGTATTGTAGAAATAAATTGCGGTGGAATTCGCAACTCTATAGGAGTTGAAGGTATTAATGAGTTTTCTCTTGTTCTATCCGTATTTCCAATAATGATAATTTATGCTTAGGTTTGAATAAACTTCTTATTGGCTCCATTAAATTATTACCATTCAATCTGACATACCCAATATGAAATATAGACTGCTAGCGCTTTTAATCCTTCTGGTATCGTTTGCCAGCTTTCATTCTTTTTCGCAAGACTCCTGTTACACGATATTAAGTAAGGGTTGGCATGCTGTTCATAAATTTGGATCGAGCAACTCAAGCAGCTTTAATATGATTGAGGGTGAAAATGGCAATTTTTATGTTGCCAGCAGTGTATATATCAGCAATGGCAGAACTGCCGCAATTACAAAACTCGATAAAAGAGGGCAGCTTGTTTGGCAGCATATGGTTAGCCCTCTTAAGAGAAGGTACTCGGCTCAAGCAACAACCTTATGCCTCGACAATAATGGAGATGTTCTAATACTAGGTGTTATCTACAATAGCTCAGTGTTTGGATCTACAAATCCGGATACTCAGGATACTATATTGTGTAATGAAAAAGAACGCAGCTACCTGGCAAAGTACAGTCCGGCTGGAGATTTACTGCAGCTCAAAACATACGATTTTGATGGTGATCAACATGCTTTTGGCTCCATGCAGATTAATAGAAAGAATCAAATCTTCTTTAGTGGATACCGTGCAAGACGCATAGAGATTGAGAAGAATTCTTTCAATACCGATGCTTCTATTTGGTTTGGTAAGCTCGATGCTGATGGAACACTCTTGTGGCAAAAGGAATACAACAGCCCCGGAAGTGATGGTGCCGTGGATCTTGTGCTTGATAAAAAAGGTAATTGTTATTTAGCTGCAAAATATGAGAATGCGATTCTTGTGGAATCAGATTCTTTGGTAAATACCCGGTCGTTTCTTGCAAAGTACTCCACCAATGGTAAACATATCTGGACACGCACTCCAACAGTTGGCTCTTGTGAAATTACAAAACTGTGCATGGATGACGATGATCAGTTATTTGTTGCCGGAGCTTTGTGGGGCGAATTTACATTTGATGATAAAGTAGGCAGAATAAGCTCGAATCATCGACCTAACCTGTTTCTTGCCTTAGTTTCGAAACGGGGAAAATTTGACTGGCTAAGGAAGGTAACGAATAATAACTGCACACAGACGGGTATTGGCAACACACAGTTAGTAGCCACTAACGACGACTGTCTTTTGCTTGCCGGTAGTGCGCTTGAAATGTTAATGCCACAAGCCGATTCTACGACCCAGGGCTTTAAGATGATATATGGTGAAGACAGCAAGCATTACGATGCCTATTTAATTAAATATGGAAAAGACGGGCATCCACGCTGGCTTCGAAGTATTTCCGGGAAAAGTGCTCAAAGTATATCCAGTCTGGTGGTTAAGCCAAATGCAGATCTTGTACTTGGTGGTAGATATACAACGGAGCTATATTTTAAGAATGAACATATAACAACTAAAGGGAATGTTTTTATTGCTGGTATTAAAGCGGCAAGTTTGCTAGATACTGGTCCAGACACTGCAATGCAGGCATTAGAGCGTGAAATTATTAGACGGGCAAGTATTAATATGGATGACTGTTCTTGCGAAATGTATCAGAAGCCAACAGGCAGACGAGGCATGTCTAATCGTCCATCGTTTCTGGTTGGAGAGGATGCATGGACCGATATTAAAGCCATGTGGAAAGGTTCACCTCTTGACTCCATACCATTCAGAATTTATAAGTACAATCCACGTAATTCAAGGCACTCAGCTAGGGGTTCTGCCTCCTTTTCCATAGTTGCGTTTAAAAAACTGGAGTGTCAACTTGATGACGATGCAGTAACAATTGATTTTACACCATGCGAACTGAAAGAAGAAAAGTATTGGTCGGTAAAGGGATCATCTTCCTGGAGTCATACCATCTTGAATCATATTTATGATTTCAATAGTAAAGAGTTCAAAGGAACCGCCAGAGAGTATTTCGATATAGCCTTGGAGGTAAATCAATTGTCGGCTGCGGAAATTTTTATTGGCCTGTGCGAAGAGAGTTGGACCTATGAGGATGAAATGGAGGATTACTTTAGAGATATTCGTCCTTTCCTAAATTATTTTAATTCAAAATATAAACTTAGCATAAAGCCGGGATTCGAAGCAGAAGCATACCAGGAACAGTTGGATGCTTTGGATGAATCAATTGACGTAGAGAACGAAATTTATGAATTCTTTTTCAAAGCAAAGGAAATTGAGAACGGCATGCTTAGCAGTGATTTAGAAGCAGAACTTAGCCTGCTTATCGAGCATTCCGACCGATCTTTTACCATTAGAAGAATAAGGAAGATGCTTTATCCGGAGTATCAGGTTGACGCTGAGTTTAAGCGCCTAAAAATGAAATTTAATTCATCACTTATTAATAGCGAAACTCCGTGGGCAATGTTTAGGGTCGAAGAGGTAGAATGGAATCATGATAAAGGTTTGCAGGTTGATTACAGAGAAATGGATCAGTTTTGCATGCAGGATTTTTACATTG
>JBFHES010000344.1:0-4024 GCA_041584015.1 Bacteroidales bacterium | reverse complement strand
TGTCTCGAGAGCCGTTATCAAGGCATCATCGTACTTATCCAGGCTGGCAGCTTTATCACGAAAATCCTGTGCATTACCAAGCATGCCTCCAGATGCATTGTGCAAAAGTGTCAAACTGTTTTTAGCACCATGGGTATTTTCAGGCTTGGCAGCAAGTAAGGCAATGGCGCCCATTGAGTAGGCAATGCCATCATTATAGGTATGTACTTCTGCAGTGGAATTATGAATGACATTGTAAATGGCCAGACCATCATGGATCATGCCGCCTGGCGAATTAATACGAATGTTGATACGTTCGTACTTCGTTTCGCAGGCCTTAAACTCCTGGACAAATTCGAAAGCATCACGATTCTCTTCGTCCCACCAACCATAACCAAACAGGCCATAAATGAAGATATCGACCTCAGTGGTCGACTTTGCTTGAATATCGTAGAATTTCTTTTGTTTGGCCATTACAACACTGCTAGTAATTTACTATAGTGCAATATTAAACTGGCCAATGTGGCTAAGAAAGGACAGGTCTAGGCTTGATAATACGCCCTGTGATCGTACTGTCCGGAGAAATTAAAGGTCCAGCCATTGTAACCATTTGATGGAATTTGCAATTCATCATTCATCAGCATGGGGTTCTCGGTTAAACCAAGGATGAGCACTTCGCCATTTTTATCGGTGCAGCGTAAAATCAGGCCATAGCCATCCAGTGCCTCCAGTTCCCGGGCAACTTCCACCCTATTCTTTGGAATTTTCAAGGCCAGGGAAATATCAAAATAGATACCGGCAGTCTTGCGTCCTTTTTTTTGTTTCACACTGGCGGATGCATTTGTTAGATCTATAGTTTGCCAGCTGGCACCATTCAATAAGGTAAGTGTTGCCGTGTTAGCTTCAGTATCTGTTTCAATCAAAACATTTTCAGCAATTACATATTCAACCTGACATATTCCGGGAACATTCATTCCGTTTTCTTTTTCGAAGCTCATAACCTTACGATCTTTTGATTTTACAATCCTGAATTTTTCCAGATTTTCCCAAAATTCCAGCAGCTAGACAAGGAGGCTTTCCAACTGACGTATTTCTACAGTTTTTTCTTGTATTCCTTCCGGTAACGGTAGTAATCCTTGGTAAGCTTTTGAAACAGTTTATCATCTTCAGTTAAATTATACGTTTCCATAAAGAGCTCGGTGGCTGCTTTGGGCTTGGTACCAAATCGAATATGCTTGTCACAGAACCGGTGAAACTCTGCATAGAAGAGGGCTCTAACCCAGTCGGCAAAAACACGCTGCGATCGGTCGCTTAAATAATAGTTGTAAAGTACATTAATGGTTTCGCAGTAAGGAAGGACCACCCGGAAGTTCAGCTCACCATAATGCGCTTCCTGCCAATGTTCTGGTGCGCGGCTTAACAGAAGCTCCAGGTATTGGTTGTGTTTGCTGCGCTTTGGAAATAAAAACCCATCATAACCATGATTTTGCGGATGCGCACTTTTCAGAAATTCCTGCACAGCTATGTCTAGCTTAATGTTGATTGATATTGGTGATGGCATAAATCAGTTCTTTTAAAACATTAAGATAAAAAAACCACCACAAACCAGCACCACCAATAATATTTCAGTTTTATAATTGTCGAAAATGCCAAAACAGTTATCTTCGACGGTTAAGCAACAACTAGAATGTTTTATTAAATTAAGTAATGGCATAAAAAGGATTTATTTAGAACAAAATACACGTTTCTAAAACATTAAATCTTTAAGAGTTCATATCCAAATAAAAAAAATGACAATACAACAATACATTGAAAAGATTAGTACACGATTCAAATCTGGAATTTCAAGAGAACATTCCTATCGTGGCGATCTTGAAACTTTGATTAGAGAATTAGTAAAAGGCGTTGAGATTACAAATGAACCAGCAAACGTAACCGATTGTGGAAACCCTGATTATGTAATTACCAAAGGAAAGATTCCAATTGGATATATCGAGGCTAAAGACATAGGGAAAGACTTAAACGGGAAACAATATAAAGAGCAATTTGACCGCTACAAAAAAGCACTCGACAATCTGATTATAACTGATTATGTTTGGTTTCAGTTTTATCAAAATGGAGAATTAGTGCATGAGATAAGGATTGGAGAAATTGAGAACAATTCAGTAAAGCCTCTTTCTGAAAATTTCTCCCAATTCGATAATTTGATTAAAAATTTTTGCACCTACATAAGTCAAACAATCAAATCGAGCAAGAAACTTGCTGAAATGATGGCGTCTAAGGCACGATTACTTGAAGATATTTTAGAACGAGCAGTTACCTCTGATGAAGAAACACAAGATAACACATCATTAAGAGAGCAATACAAGACATTTAAAAATATTCTAATTCATGATTTATCGCCGAAGGCTTTTGCAGATATATACGCACAAACCTTGGCTTATGGAATGTTTGCAGCCCGATTACATGATGCAACTCTGGATGACTTTAATCGATATGAAGCAGCAGAATTAATTCCAAAATCAAACCCATTCTTGCGTAAATTATTTGGTTACATAGCTGGGCCTGATATAGACGAGAGGCTTATGCGAACAGTTGATAACCTTGCGGACGTGTTTAGAGCAACGAACGTTGAGCAGTTGCTTAAAAACTTTGGGAAGGCAACACAAACTCATGACCCAATAATTCACTTCTACGAAACATTCTTGGCTGAATACGATCCTAAATTGCGAAAAGCTAGAGGAGTTTGGTATACACCTGAGCCAGTTGTAAAATTCATTGTTCGAGCAGTTGATGACATTTTAAAAACAGACTTTAATTTAAAGGACGGATTAGCTGATACCTCAAAAACAAGAATTCAAGTAAAAACTCAATCAAGAGATAAAAGAACATCAACAGGTTACAAGGAAGTAGAAAAAGAAGTTCATAAGGTACAGATACTAGATCCTGCAACTGGAACTGGAACATTTTTAGCAGAGGTTGTAAAGTTTATTTATAGCAATCGATTTAAAGCAATGCAAGGTGCTTGGAGTGGCTATGTTGATGAACACATAATACCACGGCTTAATGGATTTGAATTGCTTATGGCATCCTACTCAATGGCACATCTCAAATTAGATATGCTTTTACGGGATACGGGATATAAAGCAACTAAAAATCAAAGATTCAATATTTATCTTACAAACTCGCTAGAAGAACACCATCCAGACACAGGAACATTATTCTCAAATTGGCTGAGTACTGAGGCAAACGAAGCAAATCACATAAAAAGAGATACGCCAGTTATGTGTGTCATTGGAAACCCTCCTTATAGTGGCATTTCTTCTAATAATGGTAATTGGATTCGCGATTTGATTGAAGATTACAAATACATAGACGGAGTTCATTTTAATGAGCGTAAACATTGGTTAAATGATGATTACGTAAAATTTTTACGTTATGGTCAGTTTTTCATCGAGAAAAATGGAAGTGGAATTCTCGCATTTATTAATCCCCATGGATTTTTAGATAATCCAACTTTTAGAGGTATGCGTTGGAATTTGCTTAAAACTTATGACAAGATTTACACCATTGATTTACATGGCAATTCGACTAAAAAAGAGATCTCACCAGATGGTACAATTGATCAAAATGTATTTGATATTATGCAAGGGGTTTCAATTACTGTTTTTATTAAAACAGGGAAAAAGAAACAAAATCAATTGGGCAAGATATTTCATTATGATTTATTTGGCAAAAGAGATGATAAATACAGATATCTTTCCAAGAACTCAATAAAAAGCACCAATTACACTAAGCTTTGCCCTGAAAAACCAAATTATTTTTTTGTTCCAAAAGACAATAAATTAATAGCAGAATACAATAATGGTTTATTAATTTCTGACTTATTTATGATTCAATCTATGGGAATAACATCTGCTAGGGATAATTTTGTTATTGATTTTGAACAAAAGAATTTAGAAGATAGGGTTCAAGATTTCTGTAATAGAGAAATAAAGTCTACTGATTTCCAGATGAAGTATAAACTGAAAGAAAACTACCAATG
>JBFHES010000343.1:0-4029 GCA_041584015.1 Bacteroidales bacterium | reverse complement strand
TGGTGAAGTTGTTGCTGCTGCGCAGGAAGGTGGTTATACGCCAATTATTATTGCCGATCATGGAAACGCAGACAATGCTCTTAATGCTGATGGTTCGATAAATACTGCACATTCGCTTAACCCTGTTCCGTGTATTGTTGTTTCCGATGAGTATAAAACGGTTAAAGATGGAGTATTGGCAGATGTTGCGCCTACCATCTTAAAGATTATGAAACTAGATCAACCTGCGGCAATGACGGGAAGTGCTTTGGTTTAATATGAATTAAAATGTTTTTCGGCTCCGGCCGGAGATCTTCAATATGTCAAAGATAAATGAAGAGGGTTTGGTTTTCCAAACCCTTATTTTTTGAACACTATTTTACCGTTATCGTACCGTCTCCTGCTTTTGTTATGATGCCAATAATGCTGCTTTCCTTAAGGTTGGCGGCATGTAGTGCCTTCATAACTGCATTTGCATTTGCAGTATTAATTGTAAATAATAAACCTCCCGATGTTTGAGCATCAGCAACAATGTACTTAGCAGTTTGGTCTAGTTGGTCGGAAAATACGACCTTCTCTTTAACATAGTCCAGGTTGTCTTTGGTACCTCCGGGTATGATACCCGCTGCCGCCAATTCCTCGGTTTTTGGTAGTAGCGGAATGTCCTTGAAAATTAGTTCCGCATTTACTTTACTACCTTCAGTTATTTCTTTAAGGTGTCCTAACAAGCCAAAGCCTGTAACATCAGTACAAGAGCTAATCTCAAAATTGGCAAGTACATCAGCTGCATATTTGTTCAGCATACTCATAGTTTTCGTCAGCAGAACCTGCTCCTCGCTATTCAGTAATCCTCGTTTAAGCGACGTTGAGAGAATCCCTGTACCTATGGGTTTGGTAAGAATTAGCACATCACCAGGAACGGCCGTATTATTCCGATAGATCTTGTCGGGATGCACCATGCCACTTACTGCCATTCCATATTTTGGTTCGGTGTCATCAACTGTATGTCCGCCCAATATGGGAATACCTGCTTCAGCTGCCTTGTCTGAAGCTCCTTTTAAAATTTGGTGAAGTACCGAAAGCGGTAGTCTATTAGATGGAAAACCAACGATGTTTAAACCAAACATTGGTTTGGCTCCCATTGCATAAATGTCGCTTAATGAGTTTGCAGCAGCAATGGCCCCAAAATCATAGGGATCATCAACGATCGGAGTGAAGAAGTCGAGTGTTTGAACCAATGCTTGTTCTTTGTTAAGAAGTACAACTGCGGCGTCATCTGAGCTTTCCACTCCAACAAGAATTTCATCACTTGAGAATATTGGAATATCTCTCAGTACACTCTCAAGTGCCTGAGGGCGGAGCTTACAGGCACAGCCCAGTCCGTGGGTGAATTTTGTTAGCTTTATCTCTTCAGTGTTTTCATGAAATTCCGATGAATCAGAATTACTGCCAATCTGTAACTTTTGCACGGTTTCAATAATTAGCTCAAGTGCTTTGTCTATTTCTGCAGCTGTAGAATATTTTCCAACCGAAAAACGAACAGTTCCCATGGCGTACTCTATAGGTACTTTCATGGCTTCAAGAACCGCCGACACTTCTACATTTTCTGCATGACAGGCTGCTCCGGCAGATGCTGCAATTCCATCCAGTTCTGATAATAATGTATTGGCTTCTACATTTTTAAAACTTACGCTTAATGTATTGGGTAGTCGTTTCTCTGGATGACCGTTTAGCTTAGTGTTCGGAAGCTTTTCTAGTAAACCATCAAATAATCTATCGCGCAAAGTTGATAAGTGAATTTGATTCTTAGAAAGATTCTTTCTTGCTATTTCAGAAGCTTTTCCCAAGCCGACAATCTCAAGTACATTTTCTGTTCCTGCGCGCAAGTTACGCTCATGATCAGCTCCATGAATTAGCTTCTCCAGTTGAACGCCTTGTCGAATATATAGTGCACCAATTCCTTTTGGTGCATATAACTTGTGCCCGGCAATGGAAAGCAAATCAACTTGCATGGCCTGCACATCAACTGCAACTTTGCCCATCGACTGAGCAGCATCGCTATGGAAGGTGATTTTGTGTTTTTTTGCTATGGTTCCAATGGCTTCAATATTTTGTATGCTGCCAACCTCGTTATTGGCATGCATGATGGTTATTAAAGTCGTATCGGGTCTGATGCTTTTTTCTATGTCAGCAGGATCAATCATTCCATATTCATCTACATCAACATAGCTTATCTGGAATCCTTGTTTAGTAAGATATGAACAAACTTCGTGTACTGCGGGATGCTCAATTTTTGAAGTAATTATATGTTTCCCTTTTGATGCATTGTGCAATGCTGTGCCTTTTATGGCATAGTTATTCGATTCTGTTCCTCCACTTGTAAAGATTATTTCTCCCGGTTTACAATTAAGCAGCTCAGCTATTTGCTGACGAGCCATTTCAACTGCCTTTTTGGTAATTACACCATGTTCATGCGTGCTTGATGGGTTCCCAAAATAAGTATCAAGGAATGGTCGCATGGCATCTGCTACTGCCGGATCAATAGGAGTTGTTGCGTTATAGTCGAGGTAGATCAATTCTTTATTCATAATGCATTTCTGATAATGATCCGTAAAGATAAAAGTTTTGCACATGGCATAGCCAACTGATTGTTTCAGTTTTTACATTTTAAATCTCACTTTAATGACCATAAAAAAAACACCCCAACAAAACAGTGTGTTTGTTGGGGTGAGCATAGAGTTAACTAAAGAATGTTCCAAACATTAATTTTGTGTATTTACTTTAATAAACTTACCGTTCTTAATCGTGCCGCTTTCCGGACTACTTAAGGTTAGGTAATAGAATCCTTCGATTAATTCCGAGATATTCAATTCAACCCCTCCAGCTACATAATTAGCCGAGTATTCGCTTACTAATCTACCGCTTGCATCGTAGATGGAAATTACACTCTTCAAGGCATCGACATTTATGAATTCCACAAACAACTGCGAACTTGCCGGTACCGGATAAATATTGAGATAATCGTCATCAATTGACCTGACCTCGCTCGATTCGCCTGCAACGTCCTCGGTTGATAATAAGGCTTCCATCTTATGATCACGATAGCCTTTACTACTATTCAAAAAAGTAATTGCCAGGTTCGCATAAGCAGATTCACTTTCCTCAATACTTTCAAGAATAGCAATGTCGCTGTCGCTAAACATTGTCCAGTCAGCTTGCATCATCTGTATTTGCAGGCTCAGTAAGAACTTTAGGTCAACTTCATTTTGGTTTTCTGGTTTAAGTGAGCTTATGTGCTGTGTGGCTTTTTGCTGATCTCCACCGCGGCAATAGTAGCTGTACGCCAGTAGCGCTTGTTCGTTGTCGTTTAGGCCAGATGAATTTAAGAGATGCTTCATGAACTGCTCATCCGCTTCTGTATAAGAGGCAAGAATCTTATTGGCCTCAGTATAAGCAACTGAACTTGATGCGCCACTATTGATGAAACTTTCTGCAAGTTTAAAACCATCGCTAGATGAGCCGATAAGTGGCTCAATAATACGATTGAAATTATCACACGAATAAGCTGGATTGAGATTGCCTTGTGAAGGTAAACCAAATATTTGATGGCCACAGGCTGCTGTTGAATGATATGGATTTGTGCTTAGCACGGTAACCTGAGGAAACGACACATTGATCATTCCGTAATTGTCTGCTGCAGAAATAGGAGTCGAACTATTAATGTCGATGGCAGAATTGTCGTTGCTGTAGAGGGTATTCATACCCGGATCGGTAATGGTTCCAATGTTACCTGAATATCCATTTACATTAATACCAGCAAAAGTGTAATTGTATAAATAATTATTACGGATAAGCGGTAGGGTTGGGTTGCCTGTTGTACCAGCTCCCCAGCCAATAAAATACATTGAAGTGCGACAATCAGTTATACAGTTACTGGAAACCTCGCTGCCTGGCTTCATGTTATAGGCTAGTAAACCATAGGTGTTCGAATAAGATTTCATCTTAATTTGGTTACAGGTAACAGTGCTGTTACTTCCATTCGATTCGTAT
>JBFHES010000342.1:0-4030 GCA_041584015.1 Bacteroidales bacterium | reverse complement strand
GATCTACCCGAGATCGTGGTCAACGACCTCCAAGATAGATAAGTGGTTAGTTAGGTTAGAGATGAGGGCGCAGCAAATTGTTGCGCCCTTAGTCTTTTAAAAAAGTTTACTGGAAGGAATAAATCCTGGCTTTAACTACTATACCCACGAATATCTTTCAATCGATTTAATTCATGCCTTCTATCAATACCAATACGTACAAAGAAATACGTCACAGTTAATGCAATGTAAATTGCGGCCTGTGCATACAACTGCAACAATTCGGGTTTTACATCCAGCAAACTTGCTCCCATGGTACGCATTCTTAAATATGCTGGTATTGCCGTTGAGCTTGGCATTAATTGCGACAAGGCAGCCAACCAATGAGGCAAGGCCAAGGACGGCCACGAGAGTCCACTAAAGAATAATGCTATTGGCGAAAGAAACACCATGAACACAATGGCCGATTCGCGATGCTTAAAAAGCGTTGACAATCCAATCCCAAGAAAAATAACCCCCAGGCAATAGGGGAACAATAACATAAGCACCTCAAGCATGTTAGCTTTATCAGGGTATTGAAACCAGCTATGCACGATAATAACTCCGATGGCAATGTTTATTAAAGAGATAAACAAATAAGCCCCGGATTTTCCAAGCAGATAAGGCAATATCTCTCTTCGTCGCTTTTTTAATGGCAGCAGAAACGGAGAAGCTTTAGACTCTGAAAACGAACCACCAAGCAGTCCAATGCCGATTAACAGTGTTTGTTGAAGCACAACCAATATGAAGCCAGGCATGATGAAACTTCCGTAAGCCGACCCCGGATTATACAGTATGTGTGTCTGCACCGCTAATGGATCATTTAATACTTGTGCCTGCTCAAAAGAACTTCCTTCTGCCATGTATTTTTTAACAGCAATGCCACCACTAAAGTAGGCATTCACATAAGTTGCGGCCTGTAATTCATTCTTATATTTTAAAAAGTAGCTTCCATCTGCATATACCGCTACATTTGCTTGTTTGCCCGAAAGTACATCACTTTGAAATCCCTTAGGAATTAGAATCACACCATCAATATCATTCTTCATAAACAGAGCTTCAGCTGAAAGCAAATCCAGGGGCTTGTGTGATACTGTAATCTCGCTGGTAGCATCGAGCATTGCAGCATATTTCCTACTGGCAACAGAATGGTCAAGATCAACGACTCCAATGGGAAGATCGGTCATTTTTTCATTCATATAACCAATGGAGTAGATGATAGGATAAATGATCATTGCAAAAACAAGAATAAGCATGGCTCCTTTATCCGAAAAAATAGATTTGAGTTCAGTTATAAAGTGCTGCGCCACTAACACCAGACTATTAATATTATCATGATTTGAATTCATAAATTTTCTTTTGAATGGATTAAGATTTTCCCCAATAACTAGAATCACCAAGCAGCGTTTTGTAGCGCTTCAAAAAACTAAGCGATACCAGTAGAAAGATCAAAATGTAGCAGATATATGGCAAGGTTTCAGCAATAGGTGCACCCTGCAATGACTGTGAAATAAAAACCTGCTCCCACCAAGTGAATGGAAAAACCGAACCGAATATTTTTGCGATTAAGGGCATTGCTAACATTGGAAAAGTTAATCCCGAAAAAGTAATTCCCATCATGGAATAAGCACTGCCAAGCGAAAGAGCCAGACGCAGATTCCCAGTAACGCTTACAAACACAACTCCCATCAGTTGGTGCGTCACAATGGTTACAAACTGTGCAAATACAATTAGCCAGAAGTTCCCGTTTAGTGGCATCCCTTCAACAACATATAAAAGGTAATTGATGAACATAGCAAGGCCCGAAAAGATGATGGTGTAGGGAAGCATTTTACCGGCCACAGCTAATCGGATACTATTGTTGCTGGCCTCTAATAGTTCAACACCGGTGCCTCTTTTTAACTCATTACCCAAGGTGTAAATAGAACTAAGAAAAACAAACAAATACAACATTACGAATAGCATGGCTGAATTAAGAAAATAACTGTAGTTGGTATAAGGGTTAAAGAGTACATGTTTCTGAATCTGCACCGGCATTACCCGGGCCATGGCTTCTTCCTGGTTTTTACCGCCAAGCATTAACTTCTTAAGTTGAATGCCGCTGCTATAGGTTTTAAGTGTTGTAAGTATAGAACTATGAATAATCCCAGCTTTCAGTACATTAGTGCCATTAATATAAACAGGCACCGATGATTCCATTCCCTGAAAAACTGTTTTCTCCAAATCATCAGGAAATAGAACAATGGCATCAATTTCACCTTTCAGCATAAGCTCTTCTGCCTGAAACATATCAAACAGCTGACAAGTAACATCCACCTGCGCTGTAGCATTAATTGCGTTGCCCAGCTTAATAGATAGAGCGGATTGATCCTGATCAACTATGGCAATAGGTATTTCTTTTACAGTTCCTTCTCGAAATGTAAAAAATAGCAGCAGGATACCAATGAGTGGACCGGCAAAGAGCAAGAAACGATAAGCCGGATTTTTCATGATACGCCAGGCCTCACGTTTCACTACCGCATATATGGGATTGTTTTTTCCCTTCATCTTATTCCATGTTTGGAAGTGTAACAATCGCGGTCATACCCGGTCTTAAACCAACTATTCGCTTTACTGGTCGTGCTTCTATTTCAAAAGATTTCAGATCAAACTCTCCTGAAGTTTTTGTAGCATTCCATCGGGCAAAATCACCGGTTGGACTAATGTAACTTACCTTGAACATGTAACTTTGATTTTCTAATGCCGGTATGGCTGCTTCAAATGTATTTCCAATCTTAAAGTTATTCATGTAATCTTCACGAATAAAAAGTGTGACCCAAATATCATCAAGATCAAGCAGTGTGACTACAGGAAATCCGGTTGGCACTAACTCGCCGGGCTCTACATTTATTCCGGAAACTTCACCATCGGCAATGGCACTAATGGTGGTTTCATTCAAATAAGCCTGAACCTGTTCAATAGCTGCATCAGCTCGCTCAACCAATGCCTCGGCAGCGGCCTTGTCCTCTACACGTGCTCCCTTTTTAGCTTTTTGCCAAATAGCCTTTGCAGCCTTTTCCGATTCAATAGCCGCTTTCATTTTGGTCGCAACCTCATCACGTTGCTGCTCCGGCACTACACCTTCCTCGAATAAGCGTTGCACTCGTTCATAGGTTTTCTCTGCAAATTTTGATGCAGCCGATGCTTTAACATACACACTATAGGCAGCAGTTATATCTTCTGTTTGTGCACCGTTCTGAGCTTTCATACTTTGCGCTTCAGCAGCTGACCTTGCGGCAGTGGCCTCGGCAAGTTTGGCATCAATCTCCGGGCTATCAATTGAAAAAATAAAATCTCCTTTCATTACTTTCTGTCCTTTGCTCACTGCTACTTCCTTAATTCTTCCAGGTATTTTTGAGGCAATATTTAATTGTTTGGCTTCAACCTCTCCTTGTAAAACAATTGGTTCCTTCTTCAATACGATGATGAAGGTATAAATGATAAATGCAAGGATGGCGAGCAATATTACTGCGGTGCTTATTATTTTCTTGTTCATGTTTTTAAGGTATTCATCCCAGGCGGCGTGATCCGTTGCACAGTTCTTCTGTCCCGGGATTATTATTCAATCTTGTTTAATTATCTTTCTTATTATTTACTTGAATTTTTTTGCGCTGCATTATATGATGCAAACTTTTCGGGTGTTCCGGTAGCTTGTAAAAACTTGGCAAGTGTTACATCATAGTCGTAGTACTAGTTAACCGGAAAGTCATCTAATATATAGTAATTATTGGGCGACTCGTGGACCTCACATTCGCGTGTTGCCTGCCGCGCCGGGCGACGATGTCTGGCGCGTGCTCTGGGAGGCCGACGTCCTGCGCGCCGGCCACGATCCGTACACCCTCGCGCCGAACGCGCCAGAGCTCGCCGGCCTGCGGGAGAGCGGCTCGCCGGGCGGCCCGGTCAATCACCCCGGCTGGACGGCGATCTACCTGCCCGTGGCACAGCTCTGGGGCGTCCTCTTCGCGCACGGCGT
>JBFHES010000341.1:0-4033 GCA_041584015.1 Bacteroidales bacterium | reverse complement strand
TCTTTGGCGCCACCTGTTGGCATTCCAGGATTGGCGCAGGAGTGAAGCCAAATAGCCATTACTGCAAACATGGATAAGCTAAGTAGCTTTTGAAAATGTTTGAGCAATTTTGTTTTATTATTATAGGATGGATTCATTGGTGATTTCTGCTTATTGTAATTTCTCGTTGTTAAGATGTCTGTCTTTGTCTCGCGATGTTTTTTTTATCATGTTTTTCTCAAATGCCTCGGTAAGGTTTATGCCCGTTTGGTTGGCAATGCAAACCAGAACCCAAAATACATCTGCAATTTCATCGTCAAGTTCTCTGTTCTTATCAGATTCTTTAAACGACTGATCACCATATTTTCGTGCCATCAAGCGAGCTAATTCTCCAACTTCTTCGGTTAAGATAGCCATGTTGGTTAGTTCACTAAAATATCTAACACCAACTGTTTTAATCCAATGATCAACCTGCTCTTGTGCTTCCTGAATTGTCATGTTCGAAACTTTTTTCAAAAGTACTATTTTCTCTCGTACGGTTAAAGTTAGCTCTTGGCTTTGGTAAAATAGATGTTCTTTTTTCCATTGCTGAAAAAAGAACCAAAAAAGTCTAGACAAATCGATCGCCTCATCCGGGCGATTTGTCTGGCCAGCGCGCGGCTTGACTCAGTGTATAAGCCAGCAAGTTCGGAAATAGTTATAATGGACTTGGCCTTTTTTGAAATTGCTTTTGTTTAACCTACCGTTCGGCATAGCGTCCTCGCTATGTCGCAGTGATCTGAGGCCTCCGGCCTGATAAATTTACAGAGCCGGGGTTTTTCGTTAAAGTTTAAATATACATTCAGGATGCCACGAAGCAACGATCTGAAATATTCTTTAAGCTGCCCTTGCAGGGCGCACCTGCTTATATTCTTCATGGGATACCCAAGACGCCACTTAGCTTTGCCCTTGAGCTGAAATAAATAGGGTCTTCGGCCCGAGGAGTTAGATGTATAGAGTAGTGGCGCGACTTGAAGTCGCAATCCGGCTTTGGCAGCATGGATGTTCATTTTTTCCATGGGATACCAGGACTATAGAAAATGGGTCCTATTATTATGAAATTGCAAATGATAAAACAACCTTTGTGACAGGGAAAGTTTTTGTGAAAAAGTAAAATGTAAGGGAAGGGGCTTTGTGCCCCTTTTTTCCTAATTTTGATTTAATATACCGAATTCGAATGAAGCACACACTATCTTTTATCATAACATTTCTAGTCTACTGTCTCACTAGTTTTGCTCAACCCTTTACCCAGGACACAACATTCGATGTAAACACTAATTTCAATTTTTATAGAGCTGGAATAATTGCTCATGTGATAGAAGTTGAGAATAAGGGTATTTATATTGGTGGTGCTTTTCGGGTTGAAAATAGTTTTTCGCTTGAACGTTATATTCACAGAATGAAGGAGGACGGAAGCATTGATAATAGTTTTGCAACAGAAAATATACATGGAGGCGGTATATATGATATGAAATATGTGGATGATACCATTTATTACTTAACACATCATAGAGTTCATCGGCTCTCTGCTGAAGGTGTTTTTGACTGGGACTTTCATGAGGTGACCAGCAGTGGGAGTTATTCGGGATTGTACAATTGCTTTCATGTTTTTGAAGACCAATCAATATTAATTGGAGGAGTCATTCTATGTGATGATGACTACCAGCTTTATAATTATCATGCGCAGATAGGGAGATTGCATCCTGGAGGAAAGTTAGACACTACTTTTAAGCATGATGCGAATAATCATATTATGAATATCGTAAAATATGATGAGAATAGACTTCTTCTGGAGGGGTATTTTACTAGTTACGATTCCATAGAGAGTTTTGGATATGGAATGTGTCGGATCTATAACGATGGTAGCCTGGATACAAGTTTTAAGAGTCCATTTACATATACACAAGACTCATATGGCCATAAGAAACCTGTTCATGTGCAAGATGACGGAAAAATCATAGTTTGCGGGTATTTCTTTTTATCTGGGGATACATCAACCTACCATATTGCTCGATTAATGCCCAATGGTAATCTGGATTCAACATTCAATTATCAAGGTAAAATAGTAGTTAATGATCCGTATAATGATTCTCCATACGTTTCAAGCGTATGCCCAACAGGCGATAACAGATATCTTGTTGGTGGACATTTCAATAAATACCAAACACATAAGCGTGGAAATATTACGATGATTGACTTTAACGGAAATATTGATACAACATACTTTACCGGAGCAGGGGCAGATAGTCTAATAAATGCAGAGAGCTATGAAAATCCTGGAATTTATACAATTATTCCAGCTAAGGATGATAAATTTTATGTGAGCGGTATATTCAGTCAGTACGATGGAGTTGACGGAGCACCCATTGTTCGTATACTTGGAGCATCGCATGTGCAGGTAGACGAAATAGAGAAAGAGACAGTAAACAATTTGATCATTTATCCAAATCCGATAACAGCTAATGCTTTTAATATTGATGTGCCTGATCTAAAAGAGGGACAAAGCATTACACTCAAAATGTACGACTGTGCTGGTAAACTTGTATTCCAAAGTAATAACTCGTATTCGAAGCACAAACAAATTAATTGTCCTCAGCTAATTCAAGGAGTTTATATTATCAGCATCGAAAGCAAAGGAAAAACATATCAATCGAAAGCTGTAATTCATTAAATCAACCAGATCCAATTCATAAAAAAGCATTTTGCAATGAAACATCTAATCTTACTATTTCTAGCTTTTACAACTTATGGTTCATTGGCGCAACAAGGAGAATGGTTGTGGGTAAATGACTTTCCTGAGGTTCATATGAGTATTTCCGGTAAAACGGACAATGGCTTTGTTATAAGCGGCTGTTATTATTCAGACTCCATTTGGGATGATCCTCCTTTAACACCTCTCAACGAAAATGGAACTGCATACTTAATTAGTTCCGATGAAAATGGAGACTGGCTCTGGACTAAAAAATATGGTTATGAAGCGGAATCAAGTGGATCTGCAGAAACAAAAGCAAGTACTGTTTGCGCGTCAGGAGCCGTTTATGCTGGATTAAATTTTTATGGCTCATATGTTTTTGAAGGGGATAGTATTACTGCCGTAAGTTGGGAGCCTCAGTCCATTTTGGCCACGTATAACAATGATGGAGACTTACAGTGGCATGAGCGATTCGGGCCAGCTATTTCTGGAGCCACTCTTGGTGCCGTCCTTTCTAATTCTTTATGTGTGGATCTAGACGAAAATGTTTATCTGAGTGGCTATTTTAACGATAGTGTAAGAATAGCTGACACCATTATTACCATTGGTGTTTATTCAGGAGGTAACTTTTTATGTAAGTTCGATTCTACTGGAGGCCTTCAATGGTTGACAACTTATTATAATGGAGATTTAGGTTTTGAAATAAAGTATAATAAGCATAGTGATCAGATAAATATGCTAGGGGTAATTGGTTCTAATAATCTAATAATCGGAGCAGACACGATCATTCACCCAGGATATTACAACACAATTATAGCTCGATTTAATGCTATTAATGGTGATTTAGTAGGCTACACTATTTACCCGGGAGGTCCAAGCTTTCAAAATTCAAGCTTTGCCCAAAATTTTGATATTAGCGATGATGGTGATGTGTATTTCGCAAGTCATTTGACTAATGACACAATCATATATATGGATGATACACTTGCATCCAATGGTCAAGACTTTTTTTTATGGAAAATTAAGGCTGACGGAAGCTTGATTTGGCGACAACAATTTGGCGGCACTCAAAATCAGGAAGCTAAGGAGCTTTGCATAAATGCAAACGAAGATATATTTATTAATACTTGGGCATCCGAAGTGATTGTTCATGATGAGGATACCCTTTGGGAATTTGATGTATTTAAATCAGGAATAATGAAATTGGATTCCACTGGATCAGTTAAAGCTATTATTGCTAGAGTTGGTGCCGATAGCAGTATCTATAAACCAAAAAGTATGGCAGCGCTTGGTTCCGACTTGATAATACATGGACAGGAGTAT
>JBFHES010000340.1:0-4153 GCA_041584015.1 Bacteroidales bacterium | reverse complement strand
CCTCAATCACCAACTCCTCCTTCACTGGATTAGGATAAACCTTAATGCCGGCCAATCGACCAGCTTCTTGAATTTCTCCCAATCGGTAAACAACAATGGTGTCGCTTCCAAAACAGCCGATTGAATCAATTACTTCAAGCCAGTAGTTACCAGGATCGGAAACGGAGATTGCTGGGGTAGTTTCGGCTGTTGACCATAAATAGCTTTGATAATTACTAGTACCATCAAGGGTGATGGATTGGTTGATTGCAATTTCAATACTGTCTTGTAAAAATGCGAACTGGTTTTCATGAACCGATACGATTATTGAATCGCCATATGTTCCGCATATGTTGCTTGCCAATAAAGAATACGATCCCTGAGTATCAACATAAATCGAATTACTGGTTTGTCCAGTCGACCAATCGAAGCTTGCTGAACTGATGTTTGGAGCAAATAGCTCTAAACTCTCCCCCAAACAGATAATAGTGTCGTTACCCAGATTCGGAATAGCAGGATGGACTAATGCTACTGTTAGTTCAGCACTATCTGCACCGCAAGCATTAGTAATTGTTACATTATACATTCCTGATTGAGATATAGAAACAATGCTATCCGCAACACCTCCATTCCATTCATATTCGCACATTGGCCATGAAACGTCAATGGTAATTGTATCACCAGAACAAACCATGGTATCCAAGGGTAAATTTATATAAGGAGCATCCAAGGCAACAACCTCAATTGAATCTGTAAAATCACCACAATTATTACTGGCAGTTACCCAATACCAACCAGCTTGGTTAACTTGTATTACATTCCCACTACCCCCGGTTGGCCACCATAGAAAATCTGCAAGAAAATCACCAGCATCAAGCTCTACTGCAATGCTGTCACATAGAAATACCGACTCATTAAGATCAACATTAAGGGGTTCATCATAACTAATTTGAATGGTATCTCTAAATACACAAAGGCCTTGCGTTACACTTACAGCATAGCTACCACTCTCTATTGCTAACATAGAAGCAGTAGTATCGCCTGTTGACCAAGAGTAAGATAGAACATTGCTCATTGAAGCATCTAGCATAAATGGAGTGGTTATGCAAGCGCCAACCGTATCATCACCTAAGTGCAGAGAGTCGACATTTACAAATACACTAATCGTATCTATTAACCCACAATAATCTGAAAAATTAGTTGCAGTAGGCCACCAATTGCCTGCCTCAAAAATGGATACTGCTTCAGAATGAATAGTATCGGTGTTCAGGTCACTTACCCATCCATAAATATAGTAGCTGCTTGCAACACTTAAATCTAATGATTGACCTTGACAGATTGAGGTATCTTCCGGAAGAACAACATCTTCTGGGTTTATAAACCCAAGTTCCAAACTATCGGTAAACGAACAATTACCTTGATTAACCGTAAGGGAATAAACACCACTATTGTTAACTAAAATAGAGGACATGGTATCTTGTGTTGACCAATAATAGTTGTTATTACCGTTCAAAGTACCATCAACAATCACTGGATTCAAATTACAAATTCCAAAGGAATCGTTTCCAAGTTCTAATAAGTTTTCTTGAAGAGTAACATTTATGGTATCAATGGAGCCACAGTAATTCGAATAGTTTGTTAAAACCGGCCACCAAATACCAGGTGTGCTAATTTGAATTGAATCTGCAAAAATAGTATCCGTTGATAAATTATTAAGCCAGACAAAATCGCAATAATCATGTTCGGAAGAAAACAAAGCTGTTTGCCCATCACATATTAAAGTATCCTTTGGTAGATCTAAGTTAATTGACGGATGAATTGTAAACGATTTCTTTAATAAATCCAGATTACCATGCCGATACCTTTTCAATGACACCTCGTACTGGCCGGGTTGCGAAAATAAATGGATGACTGTATCCTGATTAGGAAAACTAAAGAAGCCAAGTATTGGGTCGGTTAGCTCCCAACGGATTGAATCGAAACCCTGGTTGGTCAAGGTGTAAATTTGCAGGGTGTCTCCATGACATCCATCATCAAGCATAATGTTGTAATCAAGGTAGGAGGTAAAGAATTCGGGGAGATTTTGAAATGGTGTTGCCCCATAATAAGGGGTCGGCCATATTACCGCAGTATCTATCCAATTACATCCAATCCCTGGAACATTAGGATTGCTTATGGCTGCTATATCACCTCCTTGCATATTACAATAGATTTTCTGGTTTGATGCCAATTGAAGAAAATTGCCCTGAAAACTGGGTGGTAAAAGTGATGGGTGTGAAGCGCTATACAAACTGGCATTTATGGTGGAATCACTTCCGGCAAGCATATCTAACTGATAGATTGGGATCGAATCTAGAACAGGCAATGGGCATCCACTTGTATAACAATTGATATGCTGAGAAAAATATAGCAATGTCCCATTTGACGAGAATTCAATACTAAACGGATGTACAGCTGGGATTTCTCTTAAGTTACTTAACACGCCAGTTTCATTATTAAAATCAAAAACCTCAATTAAATCTAAGCCAACGCTGCTCATGGCAACATAATTACCTCCTGGAGAAAACTGGAGATGGCCTCTGGTAACACGATTAAATAAGTCGGTTGAGAGAGTATCGTCCTGGATTGATCCGATTGTGCTGATTACAGGGGTTGTATTTATGCCAGAGGATGTAACAAGATAAGCTTGAAAACAATTGGTGCCGGATTCGTGTGCCAACACCCAAACGTCTATACCATTTGCATGATAGGTTGCTGATATTTTAGGAATTACCGGATTGATGATACTTGAATAATATAATAAACTTGTGGAATTATCGTAGATATTATAATTGAGTTTGGTAAATCTAAGTGTATTATAAGCAGAGTGATTTGTTGTTACGAGAAAGTAATGATTGTTGCTACCCGGTGATGGAATAAATAGACTTTGTCCAAAGTCACCTCCTTGAACGTTAATCCCATTTATTGGATCTAATTGATTATTATAAAGGTCATCACCATCAGTATATAGCAATAGATTTCCGTTAGCATCGCTTAAGGAAGATGTGCTTTGGCCATAGAAGAAATCGATACTCCATTGGAGGTTCTCTGGCGGATTATAAGCAACAGCATTTGAGTCGTTAATAATAACCCAGTTATCCGCAGCTCCAAATATCCAATTGTCTGTTTCACGTTGCGCAGTGACCAAACTACTTAGTAAAGTAGCTAATAAAACTGTGAGAAGTACTTTTTTATAGTAAGTCATTATTAATATCTCTTGAGATAACTATTTGTGCATCTTTTTGCAAAGACAAATAATAAGCTCTAATCGTTGTCTGTCGAACAATAACTGTTGAACGTATAAAAGTACAGTTTTCTGCTTGAATAAAAACAGGTCAGATTCTATAGTTTTACGCGTATTAGATACCAGCAAAAATTTAGATGTGGCTTGTTCGGAGCTCAATTATTCCTTCACAACTTTAAAAGCTGCTCGATTCAAACCATTACCAATACTTATGAAGTAAATACCTTTTGGATAAACGGAGAAATCAATTGAAAAAACACCAGCAACTTCGCTGCTACTCACCGTGTGACTTGAAGTCACGTGGTGAGTATACGGTACTTTGTGAGTAAACACCAATTGCCCTAGTGCATTGTACAGGAGAATATTTCCAGTCCCTCCCTCAATCACCAACTCATCCTTCACTGGATTAGGATAAACCTTAATGCCGGCCAATTGACCAGCTTCTTGAATTTCTCCCAATCGGTAAACAACAATGGTATCACTTCCAAAACAGCCGATTGAATCAATTACTTCAAGCCAGTAGTTACCAGGATCGGAAACGGTGATGCTTTGAGTTGTTTCGGCTGTTGACCATAAATAGCTTTGATAGCTATTGGTGCCGTCGAGGGTGATGGATTGGTTGATTGCAATTTCAATACTGTCTTGTAAAAATGCGAACTGGTTTTCATGAACCGATACGATTATTGAATCGCTAAAGGTTCCGCATATGTTGCTAGCTAATAAGGTATATAATCCTTGTGTATCAACAAGAATGGAATTACTTGTTTGACCATTTGACCACTCAAAACTTGCCGAACTTATGTTTGGTGCAAATAGTTCTAAGTTCTCGCCCAAACAGATAATAGTGTCGTTACCCAAATTTGGGACAGCAGGATTGACTAATGCTACTGT
>JBFHES010000339.1:0-4164 GCA_041584015.1 Bacteroidales bacterium | reverse complement strand
TATTACTTCTTTCATTGACCCAAAATCGTCAGGACCAACAACGGTTTTAATATTGAAGTGTCGATAATCTCTTTTACTGGGTTTACCATTTTTAAAAACTACACAGCTTGCCACAGGGTGGGTTCCCTGGATATTAGAATTATCAAAACACTCAATGTGGATGGGTAATTCTTTCAATTGTAGATCATCCCTCATTCTATTCAAAACCCGAGTTTCCCTTTTTTCCTTTTTAGGCTCCGACTCTTGTTTTCTTCGATCTATAGCAAAATATTTAGCATTCCTTAATGAGAGATCTAAAAGCATGCGTTTCTCACCGCGTTTAGGGATAGTAATTTTTGCTCCTTCTATCTGATAATCAACAGGAAATGGTAAGATAATCTCTGTTGAATTACTAAACAGTCTACGGCGAATATCAATAACGGCTAGCGTTAATAACTCCTCTTTCGACTCATTAAGTTTCTTTTTCAACTCAATCGTGTGCGACTGAATGATTGCGCCGTTTACAACTTTCAAAAAATTAATGTATCCGTTGTTATCATCACTTTCAAAAGAAAAAACATCAATATTGTTGAGTGTTGGTGAAACAATTGTTGAGCGACTCTGAAATTTCTCAAGCAATACCAACTTATCTTTCACATGCTGCGCCTCTTCAAATTTATAATCTTCAGCAAACTCTTGCATTAGACTTTTCATATATGTTATCACCGAGTGAATATTTCCCTTAAGTATCTTCCTAATATCCTCTATGGCCTTAAGGTACTCTTGCTCAGACTGTTTTCCTACACATGGTGCATGACAATTACCTAAATGATGTTCTAAACAAATCTTAAACTTCTTTGAATCAACATTTTGAATAGACAGGTTATGATTACAGGTTCTTAATTTGTAGAGTTGTTTCACCAAATCAAGAATAATTCGAACCAGACGAACAGAAGTGAAGGGTCCAAAATATTCAGATCCATCTTTAACAAAATGTCTGGTAGAAAAGACTCTCGGAAAAGGTTCATTCTTAATACAAATCCAAGGAAAAGATTTGTCATCCTTTAATAAAACATTGTACCGGGGCTGATACTTCTTGATTAGATTGTTCTCGAGCAACAACGCGTCTTGCTCAGTGGAAACAACAATATGTTTAATCGTAAATATTTTAGCAACTAATATTGCAGTTTTATTATTCTCATGATTTTTGTTGAAATAAGATGCTACTCTCTTTTTAAGATTCTTCGCCTTCCCAACATAGATAATCAGTCCATCCTTATTAAAGTATTGATAGACGCCAGGACCAGATGGCAAACCTGAAATTTGTTTCTTGAGTTGTTCTATCCTATCAGTCATAAAATGGATTAATCCACAAACAATTTAGTTAATTCAAACTTGTTACCATCAAACAAACCTTTATCGCCAATTTTCAATGAAGGAATAACAAGCAAAGCCATAAAAGAAAGTGTCATAAACGGTGCACGTAAATCAGACCCATAGTCTTTAGCTTTTGAATTAAGCTGCTGATATTTATCTGCAACCATCTCTCCTGGCTCATGACTCATTATACCCCCAATAACGAGTGGCAAATGGTGTAAATCATCACCCGAGCACGCCACAATACCTCCCTTTGATTCAATTATTGCATTAATGGCAGCTACAATATCATCATCATTTGTTCCCACAGCGATAATGTTATGACTGTCATGAGCTATACTACCGGCTAATGAGCCTTTCTTAAGATTGAAATTTTTAATAAACCCAACCACAGGCTCGGTATTTTGATATCTGTTAACAACCACAATTTTCAGGAAATCGCGATCAGCATCACTTACAACAAGACTATTTTCGACCTTTGCTACTGCAATAATTTCCTTGGTAACAAGTTCCCCATCAATCGCTTCAATAATTCTTATTTTATCACCATCCTTTCCAGCAACCTGAATCTGCTTACTGGTAATTTTTTCGCAATTAAAATTATTAATAACCTCTATGGGCTCATTATTCATTAACTGTTCCTTTCCATTGAAAACGAGCTTTCCATCAATATACGTGGATAACACATTAAAAGTCTGCAAGGAATCAACGACACAAATATCGGCAGGATCACCCTTTTGTAGGGTTCCAACATTTAGATTATAATGCTCTTTAGGATTAACTGTTGCCGATCGAAGCACATTAAAAAGATCCAGCCCTTTTGCCATTGATCGCTTAAGCAGTAAGTTTAAATGTCCGTTGATCAAATCGTCGGGATGAGAATCATCTGTGCAAAGCATAACCATATCAGGATATTTATCTATCAATGGCCAAAGGGCTTCATAATCTTTAGCAGCACTTCCTTCCCTTATCTGGATTTTAATTCCACATGCTATTTTTTCTTCAGCTTCCTCAACGCTGGTACATTCATGATCTGATGTAATACCAGCCTTGGCATATGTTAGCAAATCAGTCCCAGATAATCCCGGCGCATGACCATCAATGGGTTTCCCTTGTTTTCTAGCATATTCTAACTTTTTGCCAACCTCCTCATCACGATAAATTACCCCTGGGAAGTTCATCATCTCTGTTAAATACAGAATATCTTCCCGCTCAAGAAGTTCTTTAATTTGTTGAGAATTTATAACATGACCTGCTGTTTCGAAACCAGTGGCTGGCACACATGATGGTGCACCAAAGTGAAATTTAAACGGCACCTTTCCTGCATTCTCAATCATATACTCAACGCCATGCATCCCACAAACATTGGCTATTTCATGCGGATCAGAAACCGTTGCAACCGTACCATGCCTGACCGCCAACTTTGCAAATTCACTAGGAACCAACATCGAGCTTTCAATATGTACATGAGCATTGATAAGTCCTGGAAGAATATAAACAGACTCCTCTACAGGCTTACGTATCACATCAACCACAACCCCATCATTAACAATTATGGCTCCTTCAAAAACTTCTCGACTTATAACATCAACAACCTTTCCTCTTATTTCACAAATCATAACAATATATTTTTTGTTTCACGTGAAACCAAGCAAACTGTTCCACGTGAAACACTACCTTCCTAAAAAGACTAATAGCACATTTATATCAGATGGAGAAACTCCCGAAATACGAGAAGCATGGCCAATTGTAGCCGGCTTAATGTCACCTAGCTTTTGACGAGCCTCTGTAGACAAACTGTGAATTTTCGAGTAATCAAAATCATCATGAATCTTGATATCTTCCAATCTTTTAATTTTATCGGCAATTACTTTTTCACGTTCAATATACCCTGAATACTTTATAGCAATTTCTGTTGCTTCTAAAATCTCCTCCGAACGAGCATCATCCAAATGTATGAGATTTCCAATTGACCCTTCCAATCCTTTTAAATCATTAATAGCAAGTTGCGGTCTTAATACCAAATCATATAGTTTTACCTTTTGTTTTATTGGAGATGTATTTACACGCAAAAGAATATCATTAACCAATTCGGGTTTTACACTCGTCTTTTTAAAACCATCTATCAGCTCGTTAATTTTACCATACTTCTGCTGAACTAAATCTAATCGATCCTTGCTGGCCAAACCAAGCTTAAACGCTTTTTCGGTGAGGCGAATATCAGCGTTATCCTGACGTAATAAAATCCTATACTCTGCGCGAGATGTAAACATACGATAAGGTTCATCAACTCCCTTTGTGACCAAATCATCTATAAGAACTCCGATATAGGCCTCATCTCTGGCTAGAATAAAATCGGGTTTACTATTTACTTTTTGATGACAATTAATTCCAGCAATTATACCTTGAGCTCCTGCCTCCTCATAGCCAGTTGTACCATTTATTTGTCCAGCAAAAAACAGATTTTCTATCTTCTTTGTTTCTAGCGTATGCTTTAGTTGGGTAGGATCAAAGTAATCATACTCGATTGCATAACCCGGTCTGAAAATCCTTACGTTCTCAAAGCCACTTACCTTTTGCAAAGCCTTTAACTGTACATCCCATGGCAAGGAGGACGAAAATCCATTTAAATAATATTCAATTGTATCATGCCCCTCAGGTTCCAGGAACAACTGATGACTATTTTTTGCAGCAAAGGTCACCACCTTATCTTCAATACTCGGACAATAACGAGGTCCGATACTTTGAATTGTTCCGTTAAATAATGGAGATTCTTCAAAACCTGTCTTTAGATGATCATGAACATCT
>JBFHES010000338.1:0-4194 GCA_041584015.1 Bacteroidales bacterium | reverse complement strand
TTCTGTAAATGGTTGGTTATGTAATAACCTGCACGTCCAACAATAATAGCATTGCCCTCATTGGCTATGGACAATAAAATATCATGAAATGCATTTTTTATTCTTTTCTCGCCAGGGAAATAGCTTTTAGAAAGCAACAATGCAAAATAATCACTAAACCCACGATCCTTAAAATTATTAATGTCCTCAATTACGGATGGTTTCAACTTCAATTCCTCGGCAAGTTGCTCTAATATTTCCTTGCTAATCCATTTCCATGAATTATTATAATGCTGATTTATTTTGTCATTAAGCTGTTCGGCTACTATTTTTCCCGGACAACCATATTCCCTTGATATGGTAACAACCGGCCCGGGTTCCTTTATTGATAAAGCAGGTGGATCATTATCCATTCGTTGCTGAAAATATTTTAGAAGTAAGTTTGGCATACGCTGTTTCCTTTGTTTAATGAACTGCAAAACCAATATTTATTGGTTGATCTTGATATTCTAAATTTAATAAATTTTAGTGTTTTTCACAAAAGATTGACGGACTGAACCAACAATGGATGGTCAGTTCTGCTCTTACTCATTTTGTCAATCTGCACTTGGGCTCTTAGGTTTACGACAAGTTTATTATTTTTGTGCGCAGCAATTACTTTCGCAATGATAAATTTCAAAAAGATAAGCCATTTCCACATCTACTATTTTGGATTGATTCTACTGGCCATAAACCTGCCCTTGTCTGTCTTTGGAATGAGCGTATCGCAATTTATACTTGCCATTAACTGGATTGCTGAAAGGAAATTCAAAGAAAAATACGCGCGAATAAAACAAGAAAAGTCGGTACTAATATTCTTACTGCTTTATCTCGTTCATGTATTAGCGTTAGCCTATACTAGTTGGCCCGAAGGCTTTATTGGACGCGGATACAACGGCCTTGATGATTTACGCATAAAGCTTCCCTTGTTATTAATACCGATCATTATTGGATCATCGCAACGCTTAAACCGCAGACAAATTAAAACCATATTAATGTGGTTTGGAGCTGCGGTGTTTGCAAGCACCTTAATTAGCACAGGTGTTTTACTTGGATTTACCGATAGAGTCATTCATGATGTGCGCGAAATATCTTTATTCTTATCACATATTCGCTTTTCTCTTCTCATCAATATTGTAATATTCTCAATTGGATACGAGCTTTTGAAAAACTATCGAATTTTGCATAAGATCGAAAAGATAGTATACCCAATTGTGCTTGTCTGGTTAATTATTTTTCTGGTGCTGTTACAGTCATTAACAGGTTTAACAGTTTTAACCTTATGCTCCTCCGTTTTTATTGGTGTTTGGGCCTGGAAACAAAAAAGCATTTTACTAAAAACATCGCTGCTGATCGTGTTAATCGGGATACCTATTCTCATAGGAGTGTACATGGTCAAGCTGGTGGCTGACTTTCGCGACTTTGACAAGATTGAAGTTGCTGAACTTCCGAAACACACTCAGGAAGGTAATCGCTACGAGCATTTAGCAAGTTTCAAACAAGTGGAAAACAAGCACTGGGTAGGCTTGTACATTTGCAACGAAGAACTGGAGCGTGAGTGGAACAAGGTTAGTTCTTTTGCTTTTACCGGTAAAGATGAAAAAGAACAATTAATCCGATACACCATATACCGATACCTTACCTCACTAAACCTGAGAAAAGATGCGTCGGGAATTGCAAGCTTGAGCAACGAGGACATTCGTGCTATTGAAAAGGGAATTCCGAATTACATTTTTAACGACCGATATAGTCTGTACCCAAGAATTTATTTAACCATTTGGGAAGTAGATTTATACAGCCGGGGAGGCAATCCAACGGGGCAATCGGTTTCACAACGAATTGAATACTTAAAGGCGGGCTTTGCAATTATTAAAGACAATAAGTGGTTTGGAGTTGGTACTGGCGATGTTCAACTTGCTTTTAGAGAGCAATACGAAAAAATGAGCACTCAACTATCGCTTCATAAAAGGTTGCGCGCCCACAATCAGTTCGTAACATTCATTATTGGTTTTGGGTTTATTGGATTCGCAATTATTCTGTTCGCATTGGTTTATCCAATTTTTCAGGAACGAAAACACAAGAGCTTTCTGTTTATGCTGATTTTCATTATTGCAATTATTTCCATGCTGAACGAAGACACACTGGAAACACAACCAGGTGTTACTTTTTTTGCATTTTTTTATTGCTTGTTTATTTGGGCACCAGAAAGGCTGGAACAGAATAGCAGTTCAAAAGATTAGCTTATTTACGAAGCACCCAGAATCGGCAATCTCCCGAGAAATTTTTAACTATTTCAGATTCATCAACCAACTCGCTTCGAAATACATCTTCAACTAAGGTAAAACCCGATTGTCGGATACACTCCAGAATCTCAGCCCTATCCGGGTGATGAATAAAGATACCTGCTTTCTCGTGCCGAGTGCGTACAATCCGATCGCCAAACTCATGTAAGGAAGGATCATTTGAACCGGAGTCCCAACTTTCCTTCTCCGCCTTCCAATAGTTTTGAAACTTGAACTCCATATCTCTATCGTGAGACGTAAAAATAAAATGACCACCTTTTTTCACTACCCGATGAATTTCTTTCATAGCTTTTATTCTATTTGCCATTCCAGGAATTTGCATCAAGCCATTAAATGAAAACAGAACACTTTGAAAACTACAATCCGCATATTCTAACTGTGTGGCATCGCAAACTACAAAATTGATATTGCAGTTCAGTTGATTATTTAATTGAATTGCTGAGTGCACCATAGATGGGGTTACATCGCCGGCAGTAATATTGCTGTAACCAATTACCTGCAGTCCAAAGGAGGTACGGCCTGCTCCACATCCCATATCGAATAATGCCTCATTTTTGGGAAAATACTTTTCTGCAAATATTTTTTCAGATTCCCACAATCCAACTTTTAGGGCTGCATCAGTATAAACACCTGTTGCTGCTCTAAAAAACTCTACTACCTCTACTGTTGATATTTTGTCCTTTTGCTCGATATACAAATCTTAAGATGATAAAGAAAGGAATGATTTTCTTTTAAAACAAATGACCCCGTACCTTTCGGCACAGGGTCAATAAACATATAATATTACATTCTCGCTTTAGTCTTTAATACAGCGCACATAAAATGCATTTGTTTTATACTCATCTTCGCGTTTAACTTGCACCTGCGAGCCAGATAATAAACGTTTTATAGATGTTCCAGTATCCCATTCAGTTGATGTCCAATAATTAACATCAGTTGGAACTCCACTTTGGAATCCATAGAAATTACCTGCGTAATATCCAAACAGTGCACATTCAAGACCTGAGCTTCCTCCGACCTTAAGTTTTGTTCCAATGTCTGTACCACGCCAGTTCAATATAGTTTCAGGTAATGTTATTGAAGGATCTAAATAATTCTCCATTGCTGACCATTCAAGATCAGAAGGTATATGCCAACCTGTTGGGCAGATGGCAGAATCTGGTGATGTTGCGCCATAACTCATCACCTCATCCCAAATATACAGACCTCCCAATGATGTACAATTAGAAGGCACATCATCATAGCAATACTTCTCAATGGTATCATTATCTAGCTGATCTATACTACTGTTAAGTGCTAAACCATGGTTCAAGTTCTCAGCCATCCAACATTGACCATTAATTTCAACGGTTGCATATGATTGTCCATCTCTTACATCTATTAAATTATCGGTTCCACATGTAAATGTGTTTAATGAAGAGAAGCTCACCTGCATATCGTCTGAAGTTGATCCACAAATTGTACTTACAGTCCATGTTAATGTATAAACAACATCTTGTACTCCGGTAAATGTTGTATTATACGCAGAGCTATCAGCAAGTGAACCACCGGTTCCACCAGTTATCGTCCAAATACCTGTACCAAACTGTGGTAGTTCAGCATTCAGCGCGGTAGTGGTGGTTATATTTGGTAAACCTAATTGATCATCACCAGCATTAGCCTGGCTTGCCGGTGGAGAACATGGCGTATTTCCATCATCTTTAATACATCTTGCAGCCAGTGCATAATTAAAGAACAACGACTCTCTTTGAACTTGTTCAGTTGTATCAACAATTACACGTTCAAATGCTGCACCAGAACTATACAGACTTGATGTCCAATAATGTCCAACGAACCATCTACCGGCATAATTGCCATAAGCCATGCTTCCCGA
>JBFHES010000337.1:0-4230 GCA_041584015.1 Bacteroidales bacterium | reverse complement strand
TTCCTTTAGCACGTAATCGAAAAGGGTGCCGGAATGTTTTGTTTTTCTTTCAACCGAGGATAAGTACAGCTTAGAGTCATCGTAGCCCTTTGTCAAAAGAAGCTTTTTAATAAAGGGCGCTGGTAAATACATATCCGAGGTATAGATTATTCGCTTGCCTTCAGAAATGCACCTTCTATAGAATTCTTGAATATGGGGATTTGGGTAACATACGTTGAGTTCAATTTGCTGTTCGGCCTTTATTAGGTCTGGTATTTCTGATTTAGGCAAATCTAACAAAAGACAAAACTCGGTATAGATTTGCTCCATACTCACATCCTCCAGAGTTGTTGCATGCGCTCTGTTTATTGCCTGTTGTTTTTCCCTTGCAAGCTGTTCTGCTTGTTTTCTGTAAGTGGCAAACTGGCAACTGTTGTCTTCATATCTTTTTTGCAAATGGTTTTGCAATAGTAGGAAGGTGGCTTCTGGTGTTATACTTTTTCTGTGAATCAGTGTATCGAATATGTCGAAGCTTACAACTTTAATTGATGAAAGCGCATCTGTGTCTGGGTTAAAATCTCCGTATGATCTTTTAAAGATATTGGATTTAATCCATGATTTAGATTCTTGGTAGAAATGCAGTTTGTTAACCCGAAGTTTCAGAAGTTCGTGATAACCACGACGCTGAACTTTTTGTGCCAATTGCATTATCTTCTGTTGCCAGGGCTTTGTGAAGATTGCCTCCGTAATGTACTGAGGAGTTGATGTGTATGTTTTTAAGCCTGCAAAGAATGATTTGTTATATGTTTCAATGCTACAGGCTTTTAGTAGCTGCGCCTTTTTCTGAATGGGTTCCTTGAGAGCCGTGTTTTTATAAACTCCGTTTGATTTGCATTTTCTAACATATTTTTGAACAAGGCTTGCTTTGTTATAATGCACTTTTGCCGATACCAATGTTTGTAGGATAAAACCCCAGACAGCCCAGAACTCTAAACTATCAATAAACGGTATGCTCTTAACCAACTCTTTTCTAAAAACCAGAGAGTGCGAGGGGAAAGGTTTAGCGGCAACAATTGAATTGAGAAAATATGGATCAGGATAACTTTGATGTGTTCCAATTGTTTGAATAAAACCATCAAGAAGTTGTTCTGTGCAAATCGTGAAATTTGTAAGAACTGCGTCTACACGCTTTGATTTAAGCTGATTTAAACTCTGCTCTAAATAATTATTATTCCAGCCGTCGTCATCATCCAGAATAACGATTGTATCATGTGCGGCACGCTCAATCCCCAACTTTACATTATTCGCATAGCCTTGGTTTTCGGTCTGAATGATCCTGGTTTTGGCTTGCTGCGCTTTGGGTCGCATCTCTAGCAAACGTTCTAACTCTGAATTGGAATCACTGTAATTTACTATAATATGCTCCCAATGCTCATGGTCTTGTCTTTGCACAGACTTTAAACATCTATACATCAATTCAGGTCGATCCTTGGTGCATGTAATAATGGATATGTATTGCTCGCTGTTCAAACTCTGCTGCCCCGTTTAAGAACGACCAATGTAGAAAAAATATTAATATTAGCTAAATGCAACAATGTGATCTTTCGATTGCTGAAAATCCACAAAATCTTTATCAGTTAAAAATGGCTATTGATGGAATAGATTGCATAGTTCACCACATTTAGTAAAAGAAATTGGCTTTTTGTGTATACTTTTAAGCACAATTAAGGTATAAACTAATAATAGATAAAATTAGAAACTAATAAAGAACAGGTAGAGCATAGGCCAAACTTGTAAGCATATGGTAGCAGAAAGAAAAAAAATAGGCAAATTATTCTTCAACGTGGTTGACATCATGGTCATCTTATTCTCGTTGGTATTGGCCTACGCCATCAGATCTTACTATTTTGAGGCTCCATTGGAGTATTCATCAGAATACATTACGATGTTAGTAATTATTATTCCTGTTTGGTTGATTTTGCTTCGATCGGTGAATCTTCATGAGGTACCAAGAACGAGATCTTACGCTTATGTTTTCTTACAGTCTCTAAAGGTTGTGGCCATTGGTGCAGCAATTATCATCTTCTTTATTTTTGTTCTACGCCTAACGATGATAAGTAGAATTGTACTTGTCTTTTTCTTAGGAATTAATTTATTGACACTTTACAGTTCCAAAATATTACTTTTTACAGTCTCAAAATACTACCGAAGCAAAGGCTTTAACAAGAAGAATGTTTTTGTTATGGCTGATGATTCAAGCGAGGAATTTCTTGATAAATTACTAGGACATCCGGAGTGGGGTTACAGAATCCTTATGATATTGAGTGACTCACCAAGGATTAAAGAGAAGTACGGTAGACAAGTTAAGGTTATTACAGCAAAGGCTAGTGTAAAAAGTATTATCGAATTTGATGTTGTTGATGAGGTGATTTATTGCATGAACGAGATCAATCAGAAGGAAATTCAATCGCTCATCTATGCTTGTGAAGAAATTGGTGTAAGTTTTAGAATGCAGTCGCATTTATGGAATGTAACCGGAACAAAATCGAAACTTACTTATTTTGATGAGATTCCATTCTTTACATTTCAGAATACGCCTACCGATTATCTGGCTTTACAGTTAAAGTGGTTTCTCGATTATGTATTTGCATTCTTAACATTGTTGCTTTTTGCACCTGTTATGATTGCTGTAATCATTCTCATAAAAGTATCATCTCCAGGACCTGTTTTATTCAGACAGATGCGAGTGGGCTTACGTGGACGAAAGTTCTATTTATATAAGTTCAGGACAATGGTTCAGGATGCCGAAAAGATGAAAGAAGATCTGGAGTCGCTGAATGAAGTAGACGGACCAGTATTTAAAATAAAAGATGACCCTCGTATTACCCGAATTGGTAAATTCTTGCGCAAAACAGGACTTGATGAATTACCTCAGTTCTATAATGTTTTGAGAGGAGATATGTCTGTGGTTGGACCACGACCGCCAATTCCAGAGGAAGTATCTAAATATGAAAGATGGCAGCTGCGCCGACTTTCAATGAAACCAGGATTGACTTGTATTTGGCAGATAATGCCAAACAGAAATAATATTCCATTTAACCAATGGATGAAATTAGACTTACAATACATTGACACATGGTCACCAAAATTGGACTTGATGCTGTTTATTAAAACAATTAAAACAGTAATTACTGCCGAAGGCTCGTAACAAGTCCTAACGAGTTGAGAAGACGTTCGACCCCGCACTAGTGCGGGGTTTGTCGTTTTTAATAGCTACACTTTAACCACTTCCTCTAATTCATAATACCAAATATATCCGACAACATTATCGTAGCCCATAGTAGATAAAAGCTTTTTGTATTCGCTCACTTGCTTTTCGTAACTTTTACTTTTCTTTTCTCCAAACTTATAATCGATAACAATAGCTTTATCCGGCTGCAGCATTACCCGGTCAGGGATTTTAACCTGACTTGGTGGAATTAAAATCTCGTCTTCAGTTTTTGTAAGCCAACTTCCATCAAACCATTCTGAAACAATAGGGTGTTTCATCTTCTGTTTTATCTCAGCAAGTAAAGCTATTGCCTTTTCTTCGGTTATCAGACCTTCAAATTTTACATTTTGAATAGCTATCTCAATATCTGATCTTTTCTCAATTTGAGCGAAAAGTTCGTGCATGAAATTTCCATAATTCTGTTGGTCCTGAACTTTTCCTTGCAGCCCAAGCATACCACTGCTGGTCGATTTAAATGCATCCTTTACATTAAACGGATTTACCAGATATTCTTGACTAATACTTTGTATTGATTCCGTGATGCTATGATTATCCTTGCTGAGTGAGCCCAATTCAAATGTGTAGGCTTCTTGTTGATAACAATCGCTAAGCTTGATTAGATCTGGATTCGAATCGCCCATAGGATAGGTAAAGCTTGCTGCCAGCAGATTTGAAACCGATGTTTTTACTCTGCTTTTTTGTGGACCATATATGAACAAACCGTTTCGGGCGCGGGTGCAACTTACATACAATAGGTTTAAATTGTCAACATACGATTTTATCTTTTCAGCTAAATAGTCCTTGATGAAAATTGTGTTCTCAAGCTTAGAACTGTATTTCACAGGAAGTAATTCAAGTTCATCAAACGGGCTAATGTCTGTTTTGCACCAAAGTACATTTGTTTGGAAGGCATCGTGATCGATGTTCCAATCACAGAACGGTATAATCACTATTTCGAATTCTATACCTTTCGATTTATG
>JBFHES010000336.1:0-4242 GCA_041584015.1 Bacteroidales bacterium | reverse complement strand
TCTTTTTTCTTTTATCTAAAGTCTAATATCTAAAATCTTGCTTCTTGCTACTAGTTACTAACTACTAATCTCTAGTATTTCCCTTTCAAGTAAGCTTTAAATGCTTCGTAATCGTGCTTCAGGTAATCAAACTGTTCTTCTTTCTCTTCAATGCCTTGCAGACTTGGAGGAAGTTCTGGGTCAATTCCCAATAGTTTTGTAATCTCTTCCGGGAACTTGGCAGGATGAGCCGTTTCCAATGAAATACAAAGCTGGTCTATGCTGATCTCTGTGTTTGATTCAATGTAATCCGTTAGGCCTTTCCAACCCACAGCACCATGTGGCTCCAGTAGCACTTTATGTTCCTTCCATGAATTGATAATGGTTTCTCGGGTTTGCTCATCTGTCACACTTGATGAATAAACCTCATCGCGCATTAAGTTCATGTCCGGCATTTTGCTGATGTTTCCTTTTTCGTCCATCACACCATTGTACAAGGCAACCAAACGAGCCAGGTTACTTGGATGACCAACATTCATGGCACTGGAGATGCAGTTTTTCGATGGATCAATCTTGCCATATTTACCTGTCTTTAGGAAAACAGGGAATTCGTCGTTGTCGTTTGTTGAGATGATAAACTTCTTAACAGGTAATCCCATTTTTACGCCTAACATGCCGCCCATCATATCGCCAAAGTTACCTGAAGGAACAGAGAAGATTACAGAGTCATCTTCATTCCCTGCACGTAGTTTCGCAAATGAGTAGAAGTAATAAACAATCTGTGGAACCAAACGGCCAATATTAATTGAGTTGGCAGATGATAAATCTAAATAGTCCAATTCGGAATCGGAAAATGCTTGCTTTACCAGTGCCTGACAATCATCGAACTTTCCATCTAAAGCAATTATTTGTACATTTTTGCCCAGCGTTGTCATTTGTTTACGCTGACGATTGGTTACTTCTGTTTCTGGAAAAAGCACCAATACCTGAATATTATCTAATCCATAAAATGCATTGGCAATGGCGCTACCTGTGTCGCCTGATGTGGCGGTCAGAATCAATAGCTTTCGTCCTTGTTTGCTTAGGTAGTAATTCATTAATCGCCCCATCATGCGAGCAGCAAAATCTTTAAAGCTTGCTGTTGGTCCTTGGTCCAGGCGCATGATGAATTTATTGTCGACCACTTTTTCGAGTGGCACTTCAAAGTTGTAGGCATCTTTAACCAATGCTAATAATTCATCATCTTTTATCTCACCAACCAGGAATTTCTTGATCACTTCATAAGCAATCTCATAATATTCCATATTACTGAAAGCTGCAATTTCATCCTTTGTAAAAGTAGGAATTGCTTCTGGCATATATAAGCCGCGGTCGGGTGCCAGTCCTTTTAAAAGTGCCTGACTAAAAGTAACCGTTTCAGCCTGAAGGTTGGTTGAATAGTATTTAATCGGATCCATATTTCTTTATTTTCAAGAATCGGACTCATTCCTGACTTGATCAGGAATCCCTAATTAAAGAAGGGATTCCCGCTTTCGCGGGAATGATCCAATTTTTTTGTTTTACATTAATCGAGAAGAAGACGCTCCTCCTGCTGAATACTCAGGAGATGTGATTTCAATCTTCTTGCCATCCAATACTTCAAGTGCTTGCGAAATATCTTTGATGATATCATCAGGATGTTCCATACCAACACACAAACGGATTAAGTTTGCAGGGATATCCGCTAACTTACGTCCTTCTTCACCTTGCTGAGAGTGTGTAGAAATTGCAGGAATTGTGGCAACAGATTTCACACGACCAAGGTCGGTAGCACGCCAAATGCGCTCAAATCCGTCGAATACATTTCTTGCGGCTTGCGCTCCACCCTTAACTCTAAATGACATCAAATGACCAAAGCGATTTACTTCTTCGCCTGTATCTTCTTTTGAATCTACTAATACCATGTATTTGCTCGCTAACTCATGTAGTGGATGATCTTCCAAACCCAAATAATCAACCTTCTCAATGTGTGGATGTGCATTTAAGAAATTAGCAATCTTCATTGTTGACTGGCTTGCCTGGTCGATGCGTGAGCGTAATGTACGAATATCACTGATTGCCATAAAGGCATTCATTGGAGAAATATTTGGTCCATTGTCTCTGTTCGGTAATGTTTTCAAATACATACAAAAATCAGCCTTCATTTCTTCAGGTCCCCATTTCGATGTGATATTCTTTTTGGCAATTACTGCTCCCACAATGCTCGATCCGCTGGTAGCTAATGTTTTTGTCACCGATTGAATTACAATGTCAGCACCATGCGCGATAGGACGCATTAAAGCTGGCGTTGCAACGGTTCCGTCGACAATCATAGGTAAGCCATGTTTGTGAGCCAGAGCAGCTACTTTCTCTAAATCGAAGAAAGAAAGCCCCGGGTTACTAGGCATCTCACCATACAAGAAACGGGTGTTTTCATCAATCAAACTTTCCCATTCTGATATGTCGTTTGAGTTGATCACTTTTCTCCATTCAATGTTATGTTCTTCATCCTTACGAACATTAAACTGCTGAAAAGTTCCACCATACACCTGACTGGTTGCCACAAAGTTTATAGGCTGGTTTGGATTCTCTTTATCCACCATTAAAAATGGTTCCACAGCACTGTGAATAGCTGACATGCCAGATGATGTGGCAATACAGGACGTTTCGTGCCCCGTCTGGTAGCCTTCGATTAAAGCTAAAACGCCTTCTAAATAATACATGGTTGGGTTGGCAATACGGGAATAACACCAGGTTGGAACCTGATAAGATAATGCCGCTTCCATTTCGTCGCTATCGCGATAGGCTTGTGAAGTTGACATGTAAACAGGTTCAATGATAGATCCCTGATTAAAGTCGAGTGCTTCCTGCATGGAGTAAATTCCGTGAACCGCAATGGTGTCGAATTTACATTGCCTCATTTTATCCAATTGGCCGGCATGCCATTTCATTGCGCGCTGCGCTGCCTCAGTGTAGTGATTTACGCCTTTTGTTTTCATAGGTAGGTTGGGTTATTTTTTTAGTACGTAATTATTACTCTTCATTAACTTTAACAAAATAGAGATTTTGGCTGAATTATAGAGATGGTTCAGAGCAATTTAAAACCAATTCAGATAGTGAAAATCTTGGCTGCAATTTGGTGAGTGCTGTTGCTGGAAACCGCACAGATTTTAAGTGTGCTTCATTAATTGTATTTTTGCCAGCTAATATTTAGGCAATGAAAGACAATCGATTTAAAGGTGTAATCTTCGCATCTGTTACGGCATTCTTCTGGGGGTTTCTAGCTATCGCATTAAAAATGGGTACCAATGTAATCGATCCAATGACTATCGTTTGGGTGCGGTTCTTTATTGCATTTATCGTCTTGTTTATATACTTTCTCATAACAAAAAGAGCGTATCTTAAAATCATGTATCAGCCGCCCTGGCTCTTGGTAGTTGCTGCCTTAGGATTGGGCTTAAATTATGTTGGTTTCTTAAATGGTGTGAGCCATACTTCGCCTAGTACTGCGCAGGTGATGATTCAAATAGGTCCGATTTTACTCGGTTTGTCCGGGGTGTTTTTTCTAAAGGAAAAAGTAAATCTAAGGCAAGGCCTTGGTTTTGTGGTTGCCGGAATTGGACTCATGCTCTTTTATCAGGATAATATTTCAAATATGATTGGTAAGGAAGCTAGTTTTAATACAGGTGTGTTATGGGTAATTATGGGTGCAGTTGCCTGGACCGTGTATGCTGTATTTCAGAAGGTGCTTGTTAAAACTTATCCTGCACAGCAGTTGAATTTATTCATATTTGGTTTACCAATGATTCTGTTGGCTCCATTCGCCGATTTTCAGGTGCTTTTTGCTTTGTCTGCTAAAAATTGGATGCTTATGATTTATCTGGGAGCAAATACATTGATTGCTTATGGCTGTCTGGCTCTAGCTTTTAAATACCTTGAGGCAAATAAGGTAAGTATCATCATTACACTAAATCCGATACTTACCTTTGTTTTTATGGGATTAATGGCTTGGCTAGAGATTAACTGGATTGCCCATGAGAAATTTACTTACATGGGAGTTATAGCAGCTCTGCTTGTTATGTCGGGTGCGGTTATGGCGGTGGCATTTGCCAGTAAAAAGGAAAAAGTGTGAAGGCAAAATAGCTGCAATTCGCAGCTTCCTTTGAGGCAAAAAGCAAGGGGTTCCCGATCTGCAACAGGAACCCCTAATTGATGAATAATAAATCAACCTAACTACGGAATTAG
>JBFHES010000335.1:0-4244 GCA_041584015.1 Bacteroidales bacterium | reverse complement strand
GCGTCAACAGCAAACCGAGAAGTTCCTAAAGAAATTAGTTGATACCAATTCACATTTAAGAAATGTTGAAGGCGTAAATTATTGCGGTGAGCTGGTAAATACGGAACTTAGTCATTTAGGATTTACGCATGAAGTATATCCACAGATGGAAGTAGGTAATATTTTATATTTTACGAATTCGTTTGACAAGGAAGTTGATTACCTGATATTACTGCCAATTGATAACCGTATTTCCCTGGCCAGACACGAGAATTACAGAGAACATGAGCAATACCTGGAAGGTACAGGTATATGGGAAAACAAGGGAGGAATCGCAATTGTAATTTCAGCGCTGCAATCTTTACGATTTATCCGGAGTTTGAAAAAGCTGAGAATTGGCATCTTACTAACAACCGACTCTACCATTGATGGTAAGTATGCCAGAGGTATTATTCAGCAAAAAGCAGAGCAGGCGAAACGGATCATCTCGGTTAGTGGATCGTCTAAAGACGGTGATTTGATTTTATCTCGTTCGGGGTCCGCGAGTTATCATTTCGAGACTAAACTTATTCAAAAAGATGACTCGGAGAATATTTCACTTACCGCATTTAATTTTAATAAAACCTTAGCAAGCATCACAGACTTGTCTAAGAATCATGCAGAGAATTTGATTGCTCCATACGACATTCAGTTCAAAAGCAATATTTTTAAAGGTAATGCGCATGGCTCGGCAGGAATAAGCGTGAGATATAATTCTATTGAAGTATTGCAAGATATTGAACTTAAGATTAAGAAGATTATCAGCCAGCAAAAACGAAGCAAAATCTATCAGGTTCAATTTGAGGGAGGTCAGAAGCGACCTGCTATGGAGCAAACTCCGGCAATTGAGGAATTATACAAAGAGATTCAGAAAATAGCCAAAACAATTGATGTGCGGGTTGGTGCTAAACACCGATGGAGCTCTTCGGATATTTGCCATATAATTAAAGAAATGCCTAAAATTGATGGCCTAGGTCCAATTGGTGAATTTCTTCCTTCTGATAATGAACGTATCATAAGGCATGCGCTTATAGAACGATCGCTGCTATTGGCTATGATATTATTGAAATCTTAACGAATCGTATTCTAAATGGGTGATGGTTTGTTCCATCACCCAAACACATTTAAAATTAAACTTGAATTGAAATCAAGAACATTACTTTTGTGCTAAATATTATTCATCGATGATTGATACTTTAGAACAAGGCTTTTTTGGAATTGGCATACAGAATGGTAAAACACCTGAGAACCTTGGCGTGTTATGGCGATCGGCTCAGAACATGGGAGCAAGTTTTATCTTTACCATAGGCAGACGGTATGCAAAGCAAGCCAGCGATACTCATAAAGCAACCGGAGCAATGCCTTATTTTCATTACGAAAATTTTGAGGATTTCTATAAACACCTGCCGAAGGGAGCCGAACTGGTAGGAGTAGAACTGGATGAAAATGCTGTGGATCTTGAGCTATTTGTTCATCCGCGGCGCTGTGTTTATTTGTTAGGAGCGGAGGATAATGGCATGACCAAAGCTGCAATTGACAAATCGCATCACCTGGTTAAATTCGACACGCCTAAAAGTATCAATGTGTCTGCGGCCGGTAGTATTGTTATGTATGATCGTAATTTAAAACTTAAGTTTAGCCAGAAATAATCCTGCGATTAACCCAGTTGCATTTGATTCCTGATTAATTCAATCAACAAATTCATTTGTATCGGTTTTGCAATGTATTGATCGAATCCTGCTTGTTTGGCTTTAAACCGATCTTCAGCTAAAGCATAGGCAGTTTGTGCAATAATTGGCAAATCTGGCTTAAACTTTTTAATGGCTTCGGTAGCCTCGTAACCATTTACAATTGGCATCTTAATATCCATAAGTACCAAATCAATATCGTCATTTTCTCTACAAATATCTATGGCTTCCTGTCCGTTGCTTGCGTGTAATATTTTTGCATTGTGATAAGAGAGCTGCTTGCTAATCAGCATGTAGTTACTCATATTGTCTTCGGCAACTAGTATGGATAAATTTAGGTCGGTTTGGTTTACCTGACCATTCAGTTTTGGTGCTTCTGGTTCAACAGCCTTTGCCTTTGCCGGAATAGTGAATGTGAATTTGGTTCCTTGATTGACAATCGATTCGAATTCAATTTTTCCGTCCATAAGTTTGATAATATGATCAACTATGGATAAGCCCAAACCTGTTCCTTGTGAGAATGGATCCAGCTTTGTAAAACGATTGAAAATTTTGTTTTTGCTATCCTCAGGAATTCCAATTCCTGTGTCTTTCACATAGAAACTGATCTCCGAATCGTTAACAACATCATAGCCACAAGTTACTGCTCCGCTGTAGGTAAACTTTATTGCATTAGATAATAAATTCAGGAATATCTGATAAATGCGAGATTCATCGGCATGGAGGATAACACCACTTGGCTTTATGCAAGAACTGAGGCTTACATTCGGAGGACACTTTGGATGAAGTATCTTTAATAAACGATCAATGGTGTTGTTGATGTTAAAGTCTTGATTTACAATTTCAAGTGTGCCCGATTCTAATATTGAAAAATCAATTAGGTCGTTAATTATTTTTAATAGAAGTTCGTTTTGTGTTTCAATAATATTGTAACACTCATTTAACTCATTGTCGTTTGATTTTTTTACGATTAGCCCGGAGAATCCAACAATTGCATTTAGTGGTGTTCTTATTTCATGACTGATGTTATCAAGAAAGGCAGTCTTTAGTCGGTCGCTTTCTTCAGCCTTTTCTTTAGCAATGGTTAGTTCTTTGGTTCTTTCTTCAACAAGTTTCTCTAAATGATTACGGTATTTTTCCAGTTCTTTGTTTTGCTCTGTAATCTCCGACTGGGTTTTAAGCAACAGCGTGTTGGCATTTTGGAGTTCCTGGGTTCTTATTTTTACTTTCTCTTCCAAGGAAGAGCTGAGTTCAGTTAATTGCTTGTTTTGAGTTTCGAGTTGACCGGTTTGGCTATAACTAATTAAGGCTTGTTTTACAGTAAGCAATAGATCATGGTTGTCCCATGGTTTTGCAATGTATCTGTATAAACCAGCATTGTTTATGGCATTGGTAACACCCTCAACGGTTGCTTGGCCGGTTAGGAGAATTTTTAAAGTTCCGGGAGATTTCTTGTGCACCTTTGTAAGCAGCTCATCTCCCTTCATAAGGGGCATTGCATAATCTGCTATGATTAATGGAATCTCATAATTCGATTCCAGGAAATGATCAATAGCTTCCAGTGCTTCTTGTCCCGACTCTGCCGTCTCAATAATATAACTGGTTCCAAATGTGTTCTTAAGTTCTGTTTTTAAGCCATTCAGGATGATCTTTTCATCATCAACACAAAATATTACGCCCTTTTTCATTTTGCTGCTTTTATGTTAATAAAATACCAGAATCAATAGTGGAGATCAATTCGTTCTTCATCCAGGGTTTTCTAATGCACCGGTATAGGTTTGCTTCAGTTTTTGTTCGCTCAATGGATTCAAGGTCGGCTTGTCCGGTTAGCATTATTTTTAATGCCTTTGGATATTTGCTATGTACCTTAATAAGAAATTCATCTCCTTTAACAACTGGCATCAGCCAATCGCTTATTACAATTAATTTGGTGTTCAAATCCATCATTATTTCATCCAGAACTTCCAGGGCTTCAGTAGCACTTTCGGCCATTTCGTATAAAAATGAATTGCCATATTTTTCTTTCAGTTGAGCTTTAATACTATTCAGTATTATTTTTTCATCATCTACACAAAGAATTACTGTTTTTCTCATGACTAGTTTATGTATTATTCTTCGTTATTATTATAGTTAATTGGTATGAATACACGGAAGGTTGTTTTGCCCGGCTGGCTTTCAACTGTTATTCTTCCCTTGTGTTTTGTTACTATTCGTTTCACAATATCTAAACCTATTCCTGTTCCTTCTCCGGCTGGTTTAGTAGTGAAGAACGGATTAAATATCTGATCAATTTCATCTGCTGGTATACCTTTTCCGCTATCGGTTATGGCAACTACCACATCATCGTTTTCTGTATAGGTTGCAATTTGTAGTACACCACTTAATTCCATTGCATAAATGGCATTGTGCAATATGTTCGTCCAAACCTGATTAAGTTCATCGAAGTAGCAATCAATCTTAGGAATTTTTTCATAATGCTTTATCACTTCAATTCCTTGCTTAATCTGGTTGTTATAAAGTGTTAATACAGTCTCAATC
>JBFHES010000334.1:0-4264 GCA_041584015.1 Bacteroidales bacterium | reverse complement strand
TTTCAGCCTGATCTTGAATATGAGTTGAACATAAATAATCTGCAGGATGTAAACGGCAATACTATCGCAGACACAACAATTGTCTTTAGTTGGCATCAGGTGGCGGTAAACGATGTGGTGATTAACGAGATTATGGCAGATCCAAATCCGCAGGTAGGATTGCCTGAAGAGGAATACCTTGAGATTTTTAATAACTCGGATTATGCACTTAGTTTGCAGGGTTGGACACTTAAGGTAGGATCCACTGAAAAGCCTTTTCCTGATTATCTGCTGCCGGCAAAACAATACCTTATTCTTTGTTCAACAACTACCATTGATGAATTCCAGGTATTAGGCGAGGCTATAGGTATTTCCGGTTTTCAGTCGCTCACCAATGCAGGCAATACAATTGAATTAATCGATTCGCTGGGAACGATTATTAATACGGTAAGTTATACCGACGATTGGTATAAGGATGCAGATAAGGAAGATGGCGGCTGGTCTTTGGAGCGCATTGATCCGAATAATAATTGCAGTGCTGGTGATAACTGGGCAGCTTCTCTTCATAATGCTGGTGGAACTCCGGGTACGGAGAACTCGGTGTTTGGTACGTACATTGATGACATTGCCCCACAATTACTCCACTATAATTTTATAAATGCTACGGAGTTGAGGCTCACTTTTAGCGAAGCTGTGCTTTTGCCTGCATACATCGACACGCTATTCGAATTTAATAGTGCTATTAGCATTAGTAATGTATTAGCTGAAGCAAATTTCATAAGCCTGTATTTAGCAGAAGCCTTAAGCCAGGGTAGCCACATGATTTTGCAAGTGAATGGTCTTGCCGATGTTTGTGAGAATTATCTGTTTGAAAGTTATGAATTAAGCTATTACAAAGCCCAGCAGTATGATGTGCTTATAAATGAGCTAATGGCCGATCCAACACCGTCGGTGAGCCTGCCGGAGTTGGAGTACATTGAAATTATAAATACAGCAGCTTTTAGTATCAACCTTGAAAACTGGATGGTGCAACTTAATGAAACCGAACGAATCTGCAAGCAGGTACTTTTAGCGCCTGGTGCCTATCTGGTTTTATGCCCAGAGGATGGCTGTTCGCAATTTGGTAGTTTTATCAATTGCACGGATATTTTGGGCGCTTCTGATCTGGCCAACGATGGAAAGACGATTGCGCTAATGGATCCCGATGGCCATGTAATTTCTGCAGTGAGTTATACTTCCGATTGGTATCAGGATAATTATAAGGCTGATGGTGGCTGGTCGCTGGAGCGCATTGATGTGAATAATATTTGTGGTGAGGAAACAAATTGGATCGCCTCGGAAAGTGAGATGGGTGGAACTCCGGGGAGCCGCAATTCGGTTGCCGCAGCTAATCCCGATAATGAAGCACCTTTTGCCACAAGAGCAATTTGGATAGATGACTTTTCTGCCGGAGTTTTCTTCAGTGAATCATTGGATACCACGCTGCTGAAGCTTAGTGATTTTACACTGAATGAAAGCATCGAACCAGTAGAGATGCTCTTTGATGCGCCGATGTTTCAATCCGTACAACTGATATTTACTGAAGAACTAAACGCACAAATTATTCATAATCTACAGCTAAGTAACTTAACGGACTGTTGCGGAAACCTGAATCCGAATGAAGAGCTGGTACGGTTTGGAAAACCTGAAGAAATTGAAGCAAATGATTTGGTGATTAATGAAGTGTTGTTCAATCCGATTGGAAATGGTGCCGACTTTGTGGAGCTCTATAATCGCTCGGAGAAAGTGATTGATCTGAATGGCTTAAAGATTGCAAACTGGGACGAAGACTATGACACCTTCGGAAGTATCAAAGAAATTAGAATATCAGCCTACCAAATTTTTCCAGAAGAATACCTGGTGTTAACGGGCGATCCAAATCAGGTTCTTAACAACTATTATGAATCGGATGCCAATGCATTTTTATTTCCAGATTGTACATTACCAACCTTATCCAATGAAAATGGGAGGGTCATTATTCTTGATAAATCGCTACAAACAATCGATGATTTTAGCTATTCGGAAGCGATGCATTTCAAGTTATTAACTTCGTTTGATGGGGTATCCTTGGAACGTTTAAATCACGACTGGCCCGCAAATGAATCCGGAAACTGGCATTCTGCTGCTGAACGCGTGGGCTTTGCAACTCCTGGTTTAAGGAACTCTCAATTCACGGAAACTAAATCGTCAGCAACGACCCTTACGGTATCACCTGAATTGTTTTCACCGGATAATGATGGATTTGAAGATGTGTTGTTACTTGCCTATAAATTCGAATCACCCGGATATATTGGTACCATTACCATTTTCGATTCCAACGGGCGAACCATTAGAAAACTGATAAACGAAGAATTATTGGCTGTGGAAGGCACCTTGGTTTGGGATGGAATTAATGATGCAGGGACAAAAGCCAGAATAGGAATTTACATCATCTTCTTCGAGTATTTTAATCCGCAAGGCGAAACCGGTAAGATTAAGGAAACCTGTGTGCTGGCAGGCCGATTGGATTAAATCGCCTTTCTGATAAGTCGCTTTAATAGAAATAGAATTGCCAAGGCACTTACAATGCTTAGTAGGATGACATAGCCAATGTGTTCGTTTTCCGAAATAAACTTGCTGATTATTTCTCCCATAAAGTAACCAAGTGCACTAAAGAGTATTGTCCAGATTAGTATCGCAATCAGGCTGTAGGGAATAAATTTTTTCGCCGGAACATTACTCATCCCTAGAATTAATAAAGTGATGATTCTTAGTCCGTATAAATAGCGGTAGAACACTAAGATTAAATTTGGATTCTCGCTAACAAGCGTTCTGGGCTTTTGGGTTTTTTCCTGCAATTTCGGAAAGCTTGAGAAAATACGTTTCCCAAAAAACTTACCGGAGAAGAATAAACCCCAATCGATGGTTAGGGTACTAAAAAAGGCTGTAATGGCCACCAAGTTTATGTTTAGTATATTTTGCTGTGCTGCTATGGTTCCTCCGATTATGGCAAGCTCACCCTCGGCTAAAACGCCGAAGTACAAAATCACATATGCATAAATTAGCTCCAATAGTTTGAGTTTTATTCGGTGCAAAGCTAGTATTCTTCCATTGATATTTTTAATGCATCCTACTAATTGTTTCGCACATAAAGCTCTCAATGAGGTAATGGGATTTAACTTCCTGTATGAATTTGCCAGAAAAGAAATTGAACAGCATAGCATTACTGATGTTTAACGTTAGAATCTTGAAATACAAATTAATGGGGAAGTAGATGATTAAGGAATATTCAAATGGTGAAATAACTATTTTATGGCAGCCGGAAAAATGCATTCATGCAGGCGAATGTGTGAAGGCGCTACCACAGGTTTATAATCCGAAAGAAAAGCCATGGATAAAAATTGATAATGCAAGTTCAGCTGAATTAAGAGCGCAAGTGGCATTATGTCCTTCGGGTGCGTTAAGTATCAAAGGTCAGGCGGCTGCCACTGAGGTATTAGCAGCTAGCGCAAATAAGGTTGAAATTATTCCCAATGGGCCTCTTTTGGTGTATGGCGATATAAAGGTGTGTTTTGTAAACGGCACTGATGAACTGAAGCATGAAACTACCGCGTTTTGCCGATGTGGCGCCAGTTCTAATAAACCCTACTGCGATGGAACCCATAGTACTAGTGGCTTTAAAGATTGATTATAGTTTAAATAGTTGTATTAAAATAAGAATATGAAAATTGTAAATATAGTATTACGTGTATTGGTTGGGCTGATGATGTTAGTTTTTGGTGCCAATAAGTTTTTTAATTTCATTCCAATGGAGCACCCCGAAGGATTAGCGGGGGAGGTAATGGCAGGTTTCGCTAAATCGGGATATATTTTCCCGGTGGTTGGTTTAATCGAGATCATCATAGGAATAGCATTCCTATTGAATAAAATGATGCCTTTGGCTTCTTTGATAATGTTACCCTTATCAATTAATTTTATAGGTTTTCATTTAGTTGCTGACATGGCAGGTATTCCGGGAGCAGCATTTGTGTTCCTTGTAAACGTATATTTTATTATCAGATACAAAGACAAATACATGTCGCTTTTAAAAGAGTAACTTGCTAAAATTCTCTTAATAATATACAAAGAGCTTGTTGTGAAATCTATGCCACAACAAGCTCTTTTTTTATACCAATTGTTTCTCTACTTCAACCGATGAATCGGAGCCATAATGCGAGATGAATTCATGCTTTTTAAATACGGATAGCATTGCCGAATTGTCGGTGGT
>JBFHES010000333.1:0-4356 GCA_041584015.1 Bacteroidales bacterium | reverse complement strand
TTTACATAGCTTAAGCCTAAGCCAAAACCTTTTACGTTATGAATGTTGCCAGTCGGAACACGGTAAAAGTTCTCAAAAATCTTATCAATATTGTCCTTGGAAATACCAATACCATTATCTTCAATTTTAATAATGGCAAAGCTTTTCTTTTCTGACAGATGTATCTTAATATGTGGTATTTGCTCGGTGTATTTCATGGCGTTATCGAGCAAGTTAAAGAATACATTGGTTACATGTACATCGTCTCCTTTTACGAATAAACCGGGCGCCATGGAGCTAAATGAAATGGAGCCATTCTTCTTCTGAATATGCAAATCGAAGCTGGTTTTAACTTGATTGAGCAGCATGTTCATATCAAGTGTAATCATGTTATACTTTATCTTGCCTCTTTCGAATAATGCCATTTGAAGCACCTTTTCCACTTGATAGCCCAAACGTTTTGTCTCGTCTTCAATGATGTTTGAAATATTTGTCATGGCACCTGCTTGACTCGAAACGCTGCTGTCTTTCAGCATTTGTCCGGCCAATGAAATTGTTGAGATAGGTGTTTTTAGTTCGTGGGTCATATTATTAATAAAATCTGTTTTCATGAGCGACAGATTTTTTTGTCGGATAATTACATAAATAGAAAATGTAAAAATGCCAATGATGATCAGTATTAATAAAATGGAAGAGGCGCCCATTAAGCCAAGCGACTTGATCAGGTATTTTTGCTGACTTGGGAAATAAAGTTCCAGGTAGTTTTTACTACTGATAAAGTCAGATGGGTATAATTTGGTCCGGTAAATTGTTTGCTCCGTTTCAGGATCAAAATCCTTCGAGTAGTAGCAATAGCCTTTAGGCTGACAAACACCGTATTCAAAATTCAAATTAAGACCATTGTTTTTTAAAGTTGATTGCAGCGTAGCATATAAATCGTGTTCCGTCAAACGAGCTTCGAGGCTTTGTTCCGAGCTCATGCTGCGAATAAATGCACGTTCAAACAATTCGGTTTTTTTATCAAATTGCATTTGTAGTGCCTTTATGGAGTCGCTCAAATTTAAATATCTTGATATGGGCATTCCCAGTGAATCGGTTGTTTCAATGTAATTGCGCGGTGCTATAATTGTTGTGTCGTGTGTGTGTATGTTGCTGTCGATGCTTATGTTTTTTTGCGATTCATAAACAACTAAACCATCATCAGACACGGCAATGTTAATGGAGAAGGAACTCTCTATTAAAGTATCAGAATCAACAGGGTGACTATGCGATTGACTCAATTGTGGGAATGCAAATAATTCTGATGATAAGGATGACAGTGCCTCTGTAACTTCGAATTGATGAACAGCATCGGAAAGTGATTTTCTTACCAGATGATCGAACTGCTTTTCTTTTACTTCAACGGCATCTTGCATGTAGACACTTTGGATAATGATTAACCCAATAAGCGCTACCGACATTACAATGCTTAATATTCTAATCAGTTTATGACTCATTACCGGCAAAGATAATTGCAATAAATTCCACAGCTTTAATCCCTTAACATTATTTAACGTTCCTTATCAGCGCTTAACAAATGCATGACGTAAGTTTGCTTAAAGTTAAACCAAACCGAATATTATGAAATCACTTTATTTATTTTTAAGCCTTACATTTTTGACAATCGGCAGCTTTGCTCAAACAGATGATGGCGCCATCCAGGATTCAACCTTTGTTAAAATTTTAATGAATAAAGAAGGGGGCAAGGTTGATACCTCATTCTATATAACAACTTCTCATGATGATGAATTAGAAGTGATTTTAAAGGAGATAGATTTGGGCGATAAGCTCAAGGATATAGAAGAATTGATGATTGACGTTGATGTGCAGCTTGTTATAATGGATTCGGAAGAAGCTGATGGTACGAAGATTTCGAAAATAGTTACAGCTGTTGATGAAATGAATATTGATTCCTTGGTTGAGGCAGCTTTAGCTAAATCGGGCGAAAGAGAAGAAGAGGGAAACATAATAATTAAAACCATTGAGCTTAGTGGTGATGGTGATGAGTTTGAGATGATTATTAACGAAGAAGATGATGCTTTAAACTATCGTGGTAACAAGAAAAAGCAGATTAAAACTGTTATCCGTAAGGATATTAATAAGGCAGGACACGCTACCTACATTATAAGCGATGATAAGAAGAAGATTAAGAAAATTAAGCAAACTAGTCGAAAGATAAGTATTGAAGTTTCTGATTTATCGGAAGAAGATAAAGTGGTTTTTAGCCCTAAAATGCCAATTGCCGGTAAAGAAAAGTTAAGAATTAAAAACATGTCGTTCTCGTATACCGATGATGTGTTGGCTGTTAAATTCAAATCGAAAAAAGCAGACAGCTTGCTGGTAGAGCTTTTTAATGAAAATGGTGATCCGCTGCAAACCTTCCAATTATTAAATTTTGATGGTGATTTTAATAACGAAATGAACATGGCAAAGAGTGGCGTGTATATTCTAAAAATACAAATCGGTAAAAAATTTACTACACGGAAAATAGAGATTACAAAATCAGGTTGTTAACCCAAAAACCAAATGGCCGTTAATCTCGGCGACTAATAAAGCGGGCTATATAATTTGTAGCTCGTTTTTTTAGGAAAAGCTATTCGTGTCTTCAAGAAAAAATTGTCCGGTTTTGGTTATACTTTCCTTTATTGGAATAAACGACCAGTTGAGCTTTTTAACTGTTTTTTGGTTAGAGTAGTTGGTCATCGAGAAAGCGGATTTGGCTGTTTCCTTTGAGATCTTTGGTGAGCTGTTGAATAGAAGGCTTTTTACCTTTTCGAATCGCCACGCAATTTGCAGCATCCAGGGTTTTACCTGTTTGTTCGGAGCTTTAGCATTTACCGATGTTGCAATTAGCCCAAACAGTTCTTTGTAGCTGAGGTTTTCAGAATTCAAGCAAAAGCGCTCCGACGAAATATCACTTTCCAATAAACTAGAGATTATCTGCACAACATCCATCACATCAACAAAACCCGTAATACCAGGCGTGTAGTATTTCATTCCTTTTTTAAGCATTGGAAACATTTGCTGGCTATTTTTTGACCAATCGCCGGGGCCAATAATTACCGATGGATTTACTATTACGGCATTCAGTCCATTGTTAATGCCACGCCATACTTCCATCTCAGAATTAAACTTGCTAATAGAATAACCTGATTTTCCCTTGTTCTGCGAACGCAGGCTTTTTTCATTCACAACATCTTTGCCCCGGGTTTGGCCCAAAGCAGCAACTGAACTAACATGGCAAAATTTCTTTACCTTAGCCTGAATGGCGGCATCAACAATATTTGCCGTTGTTTGTGTATTGTTTCTAATCATTTCATCTTTGTCTGATGGGTTAAAAGAAACAATAGCCGCGCAATGTACCACGTAATCACTCCCCTCAAGCAAGTCAATTAATTGTATGTAATCATACAAATCGGTATCAATCCACTTTAGATTTTCCAATAAATTGGGATGATCTGAATAACGCCATTTTGCAACCTTTTCGACCATTTGAGTATTGCTGCCTGCACGCTTGCCAGCAATTACTTTATAGTTTTTCGATAATAAGAATGTGATCAGATGTGATCCTACCAAACCTGTACCACCAGTAACAAAAACAGTTGTGTGTTGCATTATGTAAAAGTATTGAAATTACCGAACCATTGAAAGGTAAAATTGATCACAAAATTTTGCTTTTTTATGATTATTAAGAAAAATGTAATGAGCAATAACAAGGCAGCAAACATACATTATCTTTGTAACTAATGTTATGAAAACGAAAACCACATCATTTGTTGTTTTGGTGTTGATGATTTGTTGCCTTGCTTCGTGCAGGCACCAAAACACAGCAGAGGTAATTCCATCAATGTACTATTGGAAGAATACTTTTAACCTTACAGCTGAGGATAATCAATACTTACAGCATATAGGAATTAAACGATTGTACGTGCACTACTTTGATGTAGATTGGGACCACCAACGCAAAAAGGAGTATCCGCGCGTAAGCACCAAATTAGGGAACATTGAATCGCTTCCATGCGAAGTTGTGCCTGTAATTTATATCACCAATAGAACTTTTATGCTAATAAACGATTCGGCGTTGGCCGGATTTGCAATCAATACAATTGGTAAAATCATTCGCTTAAATGAGCAATTTAATGTTACAGGAATAAAGGAGATTCAAATAGATTGTGATTGGTCGGAAACTACCGGTGCGAAGTATTTTAAGTTTCTCGAAATTCTTAAAAAGCAATTGGGATCGAAAACAGTTTTGTCAGCAACCATTCGCCTGCATCAGGTAAAATATTTTGAGATAACCGGAGTGCCGCCAGTTGACAGAGGCATGCTCATGTTTTA
>JBFHES010000332.1:0-4356 GCA_041584015.1 Bacteroidales bacterium | reverse complement strand
TGAATATTTAAAGTTTGTTGGGGATTCTGCTGAGGTTGTTGAATTGTATTATGCAAACCCATTTCTTTCATCCGATAATAATTCTTGCGTGAGTGACGAAAACGGTGATTTTCTGTTTTACTCCAATGGAATTGCCTTGTTTAATGCTGACTTGGATACCATGCCCAATGGTTATTTAACCGGCATATACCCCGGTCATGTTGAGGCCGCACAAAATGTGATTGTACCGCGTCCGGGTTATGCAAATAGATACTATGTACTTGTTCCTGGGCATTTTTACACCAATACCGGCTTGTGGTACTCAGAAGTTGACATGAGCCTCGACAATGGATTGGGCGATGTAGTGCAATGGCAAGGCAATATTCTTCTGCACAATAATGTATCGGAAAAGGTAACTGCCGTTTATCATGCCAATGGGAAAGATATATGGATTATTACGCACGAACTGTATACTAACAATTTTTTGTGTTTCCTGCTTACACAGGAGGGCATCCAAAGCACTCCGGTTGTAACAAGCATAGGCGCTATTCATGTTGAACCTGCCATACCGAATGGTTACTACGACTATGTATGCAAAGGAGAAATAAAAACTTCAACAGATGGTAGGCGCTTGGCCATTGCAATGAAAGGTTTGAACCTGGTTGAGTTGTATGATTTTGATACAGAGACAGGAATCATATCCAACTTAGTAAGCCTTAATCTTCAAGACCCTGTTTGCTTGGAGTTTTCTACTGATGGAAATGTATTATATTCTAGTACAGAGCACGATATGTTGTCCGGTGGAGATACAACTAAGATATTTCAGACTAATGTTTTAGCCAGCTCCAGCTCGGCAATAATTAATTCAAGTATTAATATTGCCGGCACACCCCCTAATCAAAGTTTCTTCCAGGGGGAATGCCCTATCCAGCTGGCATATAACGATAAAATCTACTTTGGTTGCACTTACAATAACCTTCCGCCAGTTGTGGGAACAATTGGTCAGCCACACAAATTGGAAGATTCCTGTGAGGTGAATCATCAGGAACATATATGGCCCATTAGTTATTACGGTGTGTCGCCTCAAGGCTTTCCTAATTTTTTTCGTTCTTACCTTGATAAGAATATTTTTGCTACTTCAGCTTGTTTTGGCGATTCCACCATGCTGTATACCAAAAACAGCTATTTGTTCGATTCCATTCGATGGGAAATACTCGATCCTGTAAATGGTTTGTTTACCTACTCTAATCAAGATACTGTGTATCATGTTTACTCACAAGCTGGCCAATACGATGTTCATTGTTTCCGTTACCGCGATATACTTGTAGATGATTTTGTAAAGAAGATACAAGTGTACCCAATAATTGACCTACTTGCCAGCGATACCGCTGTATGTGAAGGGCAACAGGTGCAATTAAGTGTTAACGCGCCTAGTTGTGTGGTTGAATGGCACAATGTCTATGGAACCTATTCTTATGGGCCAACTGCATCAATATCATTTGAGGGTGACTATTGGCCAGTAATTACCAACTATTGGGGTACATGTGGCGATGCCATTGATACTTTTCATGTGGATCATATCAACTTCTTTTTAGAACTAGGGCCCGATATTGAAGATGTTTGTGAAACGACACCGGTAGATCTGTACGCTGTTCCTTACAACGTTCAAAACGCCATATGGTCAACAGGTGAAACCTCTTTGTTAATAACAGCAACTCAATCGGGGCTTTACAGTGTAACCGTGAGTAACGGCCCATGTCAGGCAAGCGATCAGATTACCATTAACTACGATGAGATACTTGAGCCCGATCTGGGTGAAGATCTAATATCGTGCGACCTGGATAGTGTACTTCTATCAATGGGTGTGGCAGCGAACAGCTATTTTTGGCAACCAGGAGGACAAACATCGAGCAATGTGTATGCAACAACATCTGCACAGTATATTGGTGTGGCTGCTAATGTTTGTGGTAGCTTTACCGATACAATCATTGTTACAATAGGATCGCAACCAAGTTTGCTTGCTTTTACCGATACAGCATTTTGTACAGGTGATAGTTTACTAATTGATATTGCAATTCCAGATGGTACTTACCTATGGTCAAACGGTTCAATTGACCCTCAACTGACAATTACAAGTCCAGGCTTATATATGCTTACGGTAAGTAATCTTTGCGGTAATGCGGAATCAGGTTTTGATGTATTTGAGGAGTTTCCAATTGATCTTAATCTTGCAGATACTTTATGGTTAAGCAATGATAGTATCTTAATCGATCCGATGATAGATGATGATTTACTCTGGTCCAATGGATCAACAGATGATTATATTTGGTTAAGCGATACAGGATCCTATTGGCTTACAGCAGCTAATAGTTGTGGGCAAGCAATCGATTCATTCGTGGTTTTGCAGCAGCTAAATACAAGTAGTCTTGAGAAACAATCTATAAGTTTATTTCCTAATCCAAGTCGTGATTATGTAATTATTCAATTTAACAAAGTGTTTCCAGGTGAAATAGCTATTGAATTGTACAATATGGATGGTCAGCTACTCAAACAGATTCCTGTCAAGGAAACAAGTAATTATCTCTTGAATCTGTCAGGATTACCAGCTGGTTTTTATTTATGCAGAATAAGCTCAGAAGCAGTGTCAGAGCAGTTTAAAATATTGAAGCTGTAGAAGGGGGCAAGTTTAAAGTTTAAAGTTGGAAAGTAAAAAGTTAGGAAGAGAGTCAGCAGTCGGCAGTCTTTTAGTAAACATCGGGCATCGGTCATCAAACCTCTTCTCTGCGTCTTTGCGCCTTTGCGAGAGATTTTTCAGTAAAGAGTTAAAAGTGGAAAGTAGGCAGTCGGCAGTTCTCAATAAACACCTAGCATCGGGCATCATACCTCTTCTCTGCGTCTTCGCGACTCTGCGAGGATTCTTTTGTCTTATGTCTTAAATCTAATATCTACTTCTTAATAAAACTCCCCGTCCAGTTGCTCGCTAAATTGCTGATGGAAATATAATACGTTCCAGCCGCAAAAGCTGACACATCTACCTGCACCGTTCCATCCGGCTCATAGAGCTTCTCATCACGATACACGAGCTTACCGGCATCATCGTAAATCTCGAGCAATTCAATTGGCTTCTCTCCCGGGCTGCTTAAATAAATACTACTACTTGTCGGATTTGGATAAACACTAAACTCTTTGGGCGCCGAAAAAGCTGAAGTCATCCCATTGATGGTTGGATTTTTTGTTAGCAAACATTTATTCGGATCGAACTTAGCTTCACTTACTTGAAAATCAATTAAAGCAGTAAAATCCTGGTCATCATGTAAATGATGAAATACAAGAACCGTATCCGTTTCAATGCCGCTAAACTTTATTGGCACATGCATCTCAAAGAAATCAACCGATGGGTGTGTGCTCGTTTGTTTGATGTTTATATTTAACAGATTGTTGGCCTCTTGCGAGAACACAACATCGTAAACCGGGAAACCTTCGCCGTATAACCAATCGGCAAAAAAGTCATTTAATGCAGTATCTGCCTCTTGCTCCCAATGGCTGATTAATTGATGACGATTGGCGAATTTGTGAGCCACAGCCGTATCTCCCAAGTAATTCCGTATGCCTTGAAAAAAGTCATCATCGCCAATTTCCCAGCGCAGCATATTCAACATGATTGCACCTTTCTGGTAAACCATTTTATAATTAAACACACTACTGGCATCAATGGTATCGTAAACAAACACCGACCCATCAAGACTGTTTGTAACACTATTGATGGTACTGTTCTTCCAATTCAACCAATCAGACTCGTCGAACAATTCTTCCAAAACCAAGGCAGCAGCATAAGTGGCAAAACTCTCGTTCAACCAGATGTCTTGCCAAGTAGCACAAGTCACGTAATTACCAAACCAATGATGAGCCAACTCATGCGCCATAAGTGTGGTGGTATAATTTCCGGTGAAAGTCATGGTTTGATTTTCCATGGCTCCATTGCGGGTCCAGGTAGCCTGCCCATATTTTTCATCAGCATACGGATACGGCATAAAGCGCTCATTGAAAAACTCCATGATATCAATAATGACAGATCCCGGTGTATTGTTATTTGCAAAATCTTCGGGCCACAAATAATTGTGTATTTCAAGGGTGTCGCCATTGGGCATTTCAACATATTGTTTGTGCAACTGATAATTAGAAACCGTATAGGCCACTAAGTAATGTGCAATAGGATAGCGATGTTGCCAGTGAGTCGTTCTTAAACCATCCACAACGGTATCGTATAAAATTAAACCATTGCTTGCACTTCGGAACTGTTCGGGTGTTGTGATAACAATATCCACTGAATCGATTTTATCCGTGAGCGATTGTTTGCAAGGCCACCAATCTCGCGAC
>JBFHES010000331.1:0-4389 GCA_041584015.1 Bacteroidales bacterium | reverse complement strand
CAATATCGGATTACATGCATTCTGATGATCAAATGGCAGGGCTTACTATTGATAATCAAATCTTACAAGAAGAATTTCCTGAAATAATTGAAGCAGAAGCTTATTATACCATGCTTGTAAATAGCAAGAAAACGGAACTTTTGCGCTATGCCAGTACCTATCCTGATATTGAAAAGCAAGCAGATTATGATCTTGCCGAACTAGACAGCATATATCTGGAATTAAAAAAGGACTTAAAGGACAACATTCATAATACAGAAATAATTGAAGCAATGATCCAGAATTATCGCTTAAAGCTTCAGGTGCTTGAAGAGATTCTTTCGAGCATAAGTGATAAGAAGAAGAATAACAAAAAAGTAGACAGCTATGAAATATAATATCCTCCTTCTACTTGGCCTGATTGTTTGTGCCAATGCAAGTGCTCAAATAATGGACGCCAAGCATATAAACAGATCGTACAAAGTAAACGAATCAACCATTGTTGAAATAACCAATAAATACGGCAAGGTGCATATCATTCATTGGGATAAAGACTCTGTGCAATTTAATATTGATGTAAAGGTGCGCGGTGCAAATCCGGCCAGGGTTGAGAAGTTAATGAACTCTCTTGATTTTGATTTTACAGCAACGCAATATTATGTGATAGCACAAACTGTAGTGAAGTCGGCCAATGGTGGAGGCTTTTTAAACGACTTGCTGAATATTGCCGAATCAATAGCCAATGCCGATTCTTATGTGGAGGTGAATTATTTGGTAATGGTGCCGTCTTACACAGAAATTAGCATCGATAATAAATATGGAGATGTTTACGTGAGCGATATGAGTGCTCCTTTTAAACTCAAATTATCCAACGGAAATTTTAAAGGCAACAAACTAACCGGAGAAACCGATTTAACATTAAAGGTAGTTGATGCCAATATTAGAGAGGTGAGTAGGGGAGTTATTAATTTATCGTATGGCTCTATTGATATTGATAATGCTGGAGAATTGAGAATTGAGAGCAAGTCGTCGAAAATTGATATTGAAGGAGCTGAAGAACTCCGGATTAATTCGCGTCGCGATAAATTTAACGTGAACGAAGTAAATACCATTCGTGGTACAACTAATTTTTCAGATATCTGGATTTATCATTTGTATGAATCAACCGACTTAACCATGACCTACGGAAGTCTGAACTCAGACAATACATCAAGTGGGTGCAGTTTAATAAAAGTATCGGCTGCATACACCGATATTAATTTATTTTTCGAACCTGAATCTACCTATCTCATGGATTTGAAACTGCGCGAAACTGCAGTTACCTACCCAAGTGAAATGCAAGGTGTGCAAGAAAACATGATTAATGAAAACGAGAAGCGTAGCATTATGACAGGTACCATGGGCGCATCGCCAAAAATGCAGGTGAAACTAGAAAACGAGCGCGGTGTTATTAATTTGTATAAACGTTAAACGCCTATTGTATTGAACTAAAATGGCCTATTAATACTCGTTCATATTCACTTGATCTAATCTTAACTAACGCTACAATATGTAATTATGTGCTCCGTTATAGCTGTTTAACTAACCAATAATATCATCTTGTTAAATTTTATAAACAGAGAATAGTAAATCCATATATTTGCATATAAACTTATTAATCTATGATCATGAAAAAATTTACCCTTCTTTTCGTTTTAGCGCTGTTTATGGGGTACAATGTCAATTCACAATCAGTGTATTGTACTGCGGGCGTGCTATATGTCGACGAGTTTATTAGTGGAGTTGAAGTTGGAACCATCCAGAATTTTACCACCTACAATTCCGCTGGCTACGATGACTATACTTATTTATCAACTGATGTTCCCATAGGAATTGGTGAAGACATTATTGTTTACAATGGATATCCATATCCCGAAGACCAGCTGGGAATTTGGGTAGACTGGAATCAGGATGCAGACTTTACTGATGCGGGTGAGCAAATGACCGTTATAGGTACACCTGGAAATGGGCCTTATTCGTCAAGCATTGTTCCTCCGGCAAATGCCTTGCTTGGACCAACTACAATGCGTGTAAGAGTAACTTATACGGGTCCGGTTGAGCCTTGTGGCAACACTTTCTATGGCGAGGTTGAAGACTATACCATTAATGTTATTTCAAGCTGTATGGCTGATGCTGAATTCCTTTATTACGATTATGGACTTGAAGTAGATTTTCAGGCTCCAATGAATTATGATACCAGTCAATTCCTGCTTCAATGGAGTTTAGGTGATGGAACTACCTTAAGCAATATGAACAGTTTTTCGCATACCTATGCGGCGAATGGTATTTATCAGGTAATTTTCTCGGTAAACGACCTCAATGATTCTACTTGTTTTGATACCTATATTTTAGAGTTAGAACTAACCAACTGTTTGGCTAATGCGAGCTTTGCATCCAGTCTATTTGAGTCTGGTGTTAATTTAAGTTCATATTATTCTTATGATCCACTGCTCTTTCAAATAGATTGGAACCTTGGCGATGGAACCATCATGAGTGGTAGCGATAGTTTGGTATACACATATGCTTCATCCGGAACTTATCCGGTAAGTCTTACAATTACCGATTTAGCAGATACAACATGTACAGCTACTGAAACAAGCATGATTGAAATTTGGGAGTGTGGTATTAATACAATCATTGACTATACGATGTATGGCAACGATGTTGGTTTTGTGTTGCAACCCTATTTAACTCCGGGTCAATATTCAATTAATTGGCATTTTGGTGATGGCAGTAATGCCTATGGTTCAAGTTCTGTGTATCATAATTATGCAACAGCCGGAACCTATGAGGTTTATGCTTTAATTGAGGAATATGGTAATCCAGCCTGTAACGACAGTATTGGTATCTCTATTTATGTAAATAATTGTTATGCGAATGGCGATTTTGACTTTTGGTCGGCCGGCATGGATTATTCTTTTTATTCGAATGCATGGTTGTCTGCCGGATATTATTTTATCTGGGATTTTGGCGATGGAACTATTGATACCACTACAAACAATACAACACATGAGTATTTAACTGAAGGTTCTTTTGATGTTTCACTTACCGTGCAAAGTATGACCGACAGTCTATGTATTGATACTGATTTCTGGACCATACTTGTTGATAGCTGCGAGGCTTATGCTTATTTTGGTTCTCAGGTTTATGAACTTAGTGCTGGTTATTATTCATATTCAAACCTTGATACAGCCAAATATACCTATACCTGGTATTTTGGCGATGGATCAACTTCAAACGAACCTAACCCACTGTATACTTATGCTGCGGGTGGAGATTACCAAGTGTCGTTGGTAGTAGCTAATAAGTACGATACAAGCTGCGTTGATAGTACTTCTGCAATGGTGCACGCATGGGAGTGTTATGCCGATGCCGACTTTACCATAAATGCAACAGGTAATTATACCTTTGATTACGATTTGCTTAATATGACGGGCGTGTCGGGTTATGGTACTTATTGGGATTATGGTGACATGCAAACCGAGGTAGGACTGAGTTTAAGCACAACTCATACTTATGCAGGACCCGGAGCATATCAGGTGATGGTAGGTGTATATGATCTTGTAGAAGCAGAATGCTTTGATATTGGTTTTGGGATAGCTTGTGCGCTTGATGCCGATTTCACTTTTGATGTAGATGGAATGTTTGTCGACTTTGAATCGGTATATCTATACGATCTGGCTTCTGCTGGTTACTATATCGAGTGGGATATGGGAGACGGCACCTATTACACCAATACCCTGGATCCATCGCACATGTATCTGGCCGATGGTACTTATACTGCTAGTTTTACCATTTCAAGTATTCACGATTTTAGTTGTACCGCTGCACAAAGCGTTCAGTTTGATGTAACCAATTGTGCAATTGCTGCAGATTATACCTTCCAAACAGATACTTCTTTGGTATCATTTGAGGCAAACACCGCAACACCAACTTATCTGTATAACTGGACCTTTGGCGATGGTGATACAGGAACAGGATCAAGCGTTTCGCATAATTATACCACCTTCGGAACATTCAATGTTTGTTTAACAATTATCGATTTAGCCGATCCAACATGCTACGATGAGATATGTTACGATATTCAGGTTTCTCCTTCAGCAATAATTGATAATGCGGAACCATCTCATTTGCATTATTATCCTAATCCGGTTATTGATGTTTTAACTGTTGAGTTAACAAGCAGGAGTAGTGCTAGCTATGAATATTCAATTTTTAATGCACTTGGACAGCAAGTTAGATCGGGCATCTTGGCTACTGTTGGATCAGAAAGTAGTACCCAAATCAACCTTGAGGAATTAGAATCTGGAGTATATTATTTCAAACTAAATCATTCGGAAGTAGGTCTTCAATCTTTTAAGTTTATAAAAT
>JBFHES010000330.1:0-4400 GCA_041584015.1 Bacteroidales bacterium | reverse complement strand
GGTCACCCAACGTTCCACAAAACCTGGACTGATCCTGTTCCTGCAAAAGACTTTGCAGCTGAATTAATCAAGCATACTTACCGTAAGCCTTGGAGCTTACCTGATATGCCTGCATAATCTCAGTTTTAGAAGATATGCGAAAGGTGTCTGCGAAAGCGGGCACCTTTTTGTTTATCTAATTTTTAGGAAATGCTTGCTTATATTCGTGCAAATTCGTAAACTTGCACCCCGAAAATCGTATGTAACAATACATTTTCACTCCGGGCCTATAGCTCAGTTGGTTAGAGCACCTGACTCATAATCAGGGGGTCCCTGGTTCAAGCCCAGGTGGGCCCACTAATTGAAAATGAAGCACTTAGATAGATATCAAAAGCTGCTTCATTTTTTTATTTGCACACAATTTGCACACAGATTCTTCTAATTCGAGTTTCAGGAAGAGTTCCCCAAAACGCCTAACACCAGATCAATTCAAACAAACTACTTCCAAGTAAAACACCTTAGAGTATAAGTTTCTTTTTTACATGTAATAAATTCATTTAAACCTCCAAAATTGAGCAAGGAGCTTACATTTATTTTGCTAATTTTAATACAGACGAGTGCGTAGGCAAAAACAAGTTTAGCCTGCATCAAATAAAATGCAATGCCAGGCTACTCTTGTGAGCGGTGCCGAAGTTGGTGATTGTAATGAGTGGTCCCGGAAGAATTACGGGTAAAACGAATGCAATGAACCTACTGTCGGCATGTCGGGGTGTGTGGCTTTCCCGAGTATTGTAATTTTAAACACGGATTCTATAAGATGTGATTCTTTCTCCACTAGATATCGTTTTCGCCTTTTACATATCCAAAGTTAGCAAGGATTCCACCATCAACGTATAAAACATGACCATTAACAAAATCACTGGCTTTTGATGATAAAAATAAGGCTGCATTGCCAATGTCCTCAGGTTCTCCCCAACGGCCTGCAGGAGTTCGCATCATTACCAGATCATTGAATGGGTGTCCATCTTCTCTTATCGGTGCAGTTTGTGAAGTAGCAATATAACCAGGCCCGATGCCATTTATCTGAACATTGTGTTTTGCCCACTCACAGGTCATAGTGGCAGTCAGCAATTTTAATCCACCTTTTGCGGCTGCATATCCCGATACAGAGTTACGTCCGTAAACGCTCATCATAGAACAAATATTGATGATCTTTCCAGCTCTTTTTTCAATCATTTTTGGTGCTACTCTTTTTGAAACGATCAATGGAGCAACTAAATCAATATCAATTACCTGAGTAAAATCGGAAATCGGCATATCTAGTATTGGAATACGTTTAATAATTCCGGCATTGTTCACCAGAATATCAACACTGCCTAATTCCGCTTCAATTTTCGAGATTCCGGCATCGACATCAGCCTCATTAGTTACATCGAATTTCAGAGTATAAACATCGATGTTTATTCGTGCCAACCCATAGCCTGTTTCTAGTATCAATAGTTAAATAAAAAATCTGATTACTATTAAGTGCGCAATTTTCAATATTATAATTGGTTAATGTATTGGTATTGTCCCGATATCGGTAAATACCATTATATGATGCAATCCACAAATTTTCATCATTTAAATCTGCAAGTTGAGCGAAGATATATTTGCCTTGATTCATGGATAATTGCTTGTTTGTATGCAAAAATCCATATTTTCAATTCAAATCGTCACGCTATCAAAAATCGCTACAAGTACGACTAACAAAGAATTTCAAAGAACGGTTATTAATTTTTAGTACCCACTAGTGAAAAGTATAAGTGGAATAAGGTTCTTCTTTATTACTCCTCACTCTGAAGCCAAAAAGGTTAGATAAAAGTTTTGCTCCTTTATTGTTTGCTGCAATTAAAACATTTTCCAATTTGACTTCTTTCCCTCCTAATTGACTTCCGCAACCGCTACATACGGGCATATCAAGTCGCTGGACATATAGTTTATTCAACATTTTAAACAATGTTCTCAAACAAACTATAGAGTATAGATTCTTTCTTTTTCAGATCAAGTTATAATTTTTGAATTCGTGTTTTGAAGGTACTGTGTGACAGATTGAACATTAACCATTTTATAAAATAAAAGTACAATTATGAATTACCCAATAGTGGTTCATATTGATTTTTTTCATAAATTGTATAGCTACATGAACAAATTCATGTCATATAAAGTTATTTTTTTCGAAGTCGTGAAGAATAATACACGAGAAATTATAGCTACATTATAATGTAGTTTACTGATGCCAATTCATTAAATCAAGAATTTTATTTGAAAGTTTAAACTTTCAGAGCTACTAGGTAATTGCTTTAACACACCTAAAGTAGTTTAAATTATTAAAGGCCAAAATGGCTTTAATAAAGGTAAGTTAATAAACATTAAATAATACCTATATGAAAAATCTTTACAAATTCTTGAAGAAAGTAAACGTTGGCTTTTCTTTAGCTCTTTTCGTGTTGCTTTTAATTAACAGCCAGTTAGCACTGGGTCAAGCAAATGTAAAAACAGACAAGGCCGATTATTTGCCGGGAGAAACGGTAAAAATTAAAGCAAGTGGTTTTCAACCAAATGCAATTATACGGTTTTCCATCGCCGATGATCCTAATGATCCCGGCGATGACGGGGATGCAGACATTTATAAACCATTTACAATAAAAGACGGTAGCACCGACGATTTGGATGGTTCTGTTAATGGTGAAATTCAAACATCATGGCTTGTACCAACCGACAATAATAAAACCGGGGAAGGTACTCCTGATGCTTATAATGCTACCTTGAATTTAACAGCACAAAGCTTTGGAATTGATGGAATAATAGGTACAGCCGATGACCTGTTGGCCATGGCTAAATTTACCGATGGCGACCAGGCACTCTGGGCATGGCGTTTATTAGGCCCAACAGCCAATAAATGGAACTCGGGAACGACCATTCAGCAGGCAAATGCAATTTATGCCGAAGACAGTAGTATTCCGTTCCGCTGGACGATTAAAACCGGTAACCCAGCACCGAAATTACAGGAGGGTGTCACTTATATCGTTCGCATCGAATGGGATTTTGCCGGAGGAACAACAAATCCGGATACCTATTTTATAGACTATCTGACTACCTGGAATGAGACAGAGACTTCAGCGACCGGACCATTCTCCGATTTCTTTACTGGCGGCAGCATCTCTACTGTAGCAATTCCTAATGACCCGCAGTTGTTACCCGCAGTTCAGGCTCAGGCAGCTGGTGGAGTTTTTACGCTGTATAACATCAATGCCAGCAGTGTTCAGTTTGTCTCAGGAACAGCAGCGGATCGGTATGTGGAGGTACTTTTTAACTCAAGCCAAACCCGAAAATACCTTGAAATTCAGTTTACACCCAGTGATGGTGACGCGACACCCGGAGAATTTCTTGACGTTGCGATTGCCTGGGGTGGCCACCTGGGTGCCGAGTCAGACTACGGTCTTAACAAAGGTGCCAATAATTTCCCGGGCAGTTCACCTCAAATGCTGGTCGATTTAACACCAACGGTTTCGGGGGACCAAACAAACCTGAATATCAGCCCAAGTGCTGTTGTTCAGCAGGGAAAAATAACAATTGTTAAAGATGCTGTGCCGAATTCGTTGCATGACTTCTCATTTACAACAACCAGCAATGCTACTACAATTGCATCAAGCTTCACTCTTGATGATGACACAAGTGTTTCGGGAGCAGATCCTATTTACTCAGATCAAAAAATATTCTTTGGCCTACTACCGGGGACCTATACCTTCACTGAGGGTTCTTTCTCTGCTTGGGACTTGACAAGTATATCCGCTGGTGAGTCAGGCGCTGAAGACACTACTCCCGATGACATTTCTAGCACAGATGTTGGAACGAAAACTTTGTCTATCACTGTAGCTAATGGAGAAAGCTGGGTAGGTACCTTTATAAATACCCAGAAATCTTGCGATATTTCAATTACTTCCGTTAATCCTACTGATGAAATCTGTCCGGGAGCTAATGATGGCTCCATTACAATCAATGCAAATTGCACAACGTGCAGCAGTATTGAATACTCCATAGGCGGCGCCTTCCAAAGCGGAAATGTATTTACCAATGTTTCACCTGGCACATATACTGTAACTGTAAGAGATGTAAGCGATAATACATGTAGCGCGACTCAGGCAAATATCGTGATTGGCGAAGGGAGTGACACACAGGACCCAACAGTTACCTGTCCGGCTGATATTACAAATGCAGTAGCAGATGCAGGCGAATGTTTTGCTACCATAGCTGACCTTGGCACTCCAACAACAGCAGACAACTGCGGTGTAGCCAGCGTAAGCAGTGATGCTCCGACCACCTTCCCGGTTGGAACCACCCTTGTGACCTGGACAGTCACCGATGACAGTGGAAATACT
>JBFHES010000329.1:0-4411 GCA_041584015.1 Bacteroidales bacterium | reverse complement strand
TTTAATAACCTGAATGTTTTTCGCCGGATTATAAACATCCGTGTTTAGCCCTGGAGTGAATAAGGAAAGTTTGATGTCGGGGTAAAATTCTGACAGACCATTAATGGTATTGCGTGAATAATTACCCAATCCTGATTTGTTGAAGAATGCTCGTTTTGCTTCGAATCCTATGTGCATGATTATCTTTTGTGCTGCAAAAGTAAAAAAGAAAATGGATGCTACGAAGAAATGAGCAGATCACAACTTATTGGATAGTGTAGATATAATATCCCAAGGATTTGGCAAATGGGGAACAATAAGTATGTGTATTATCTCGCACCCTTTCAGGGCTATCTCTAAATGATTGCCTTTTTTACACAGGGCCTTGCCCTGCGCTGAATCTTAAAGTCCTTTGGCCTTAGTTGATCCACGAGGTCGATTCACAGATTTTATAGAAATTGGAGAAGTTCAGCCCCAACGGGGCGCAAGCTTCAACATAGGGCATCGCCCTATGAGAAGGACAAAACGCAGGACTAAGCCCTGAAAGGGCGAAAGATGTATTATATGCCAATTACAATTTTCTTAATCAATTAAACTGTGCTAAAAATTGTACATTTATGGTGCAAATTAGAACTATGAAACCGCGACTACTAGCTATACTGATTATTATACTCTTGTTTAAAGTTGAGGCTCAATCACAAAATGAAACTAAAAATTGGCTTTTTGGAACAGCTGATAATTGGGTTATTATTTCTGATGCAGGTGCAGTAGGTTATTCACCACCCATTAATACAATATGGACAGCTGAAATAATACAAACAGCACACTCATCTACCTTGAGTGATTCTTACGGGAATTTGATGTTGTATACTAATGGAGAGTATTTATATAATAATCAATATGACGTTGTTAGTAATATTTCTCTGATTGGCTCTACACAAGGACAAAGTCTATTTCTACCAGTTCCAGATACAAATGATGAGTATTTTATTGTGACAACAGGTCATGGTTCTCAAACATGGATTGAATTCACAAAGTTTCGGTATTTGCCATCAAATAGTTCTGTACAGTTTATTCTAGATGAAACACCTGCGCCCTGGGCAATTAATAAAATGGCAGCCACCTATCATGCCAATGGTAAAGAAATATGGACGCTGACACATGAATATGGTAATAACCAGTTTATGGCATTTAAAATTGATGAAACCAATGTGGATGTAAATCCGGTAACAACAAGCATCGGATCAGTTCAAATTGATATACCGGGTACAGATTTATTCAGTAGGGTAACCTGGGGAGAAATTAAATTTTCTCCGGGAGGTAATTATGTCGCCATGAGCAGCAGTGGTCATGACATGGTAGAGGTCTTTAAGTTTAATAAAGAAACAGGTATATTAAGTGATTCAATTAGTATCCCTTTAATAAATGTAAAAAGTATTGATTTCTCATCAAACGGTACAATGCTGTATTATGCACAGCATAGGAAATGTCAGATTGAACCATGTAATCCTCCTATTCCAGTAATCGACACCTTTCATGTTTACCAGATTGATTTATTGGCAGGTAGTGACTCAGCTGTAAATGCCTCTGCAATTGCAGTTTCAAATGGGTCTCAGTATCTCACAAACGGTAATGGATGTATGATTCAACTAGGTTCCAATCAAAATATATACTGCAATATGAAAGGTCTAGAGATAGCGGTAATAAATAATCCTAATCTTCCTGGACTAAACTGTAACTGGTCAGATACAGGTGTGATTTGGCCATCGGGTTATGCTGGCAACAAACCTTTTCAAGTATTACCACATTTCTTTACAGGATACTTAGACTTTAACATTGTGCTTGATTTTGAGCGATGCCATGGTGACACGTGTATGTTTTACACCTTAACTAATCAGGGATTCGATTCAATTCGTTGGGAATTTACCGATCCTATTTTAGGTTTAATAAGCGTCCCCAATCAGGATACAATCTATCATAGTTTTAGCGAACCAGGTGAATTTGATATTTCTTTAAAACGCTACCGTCATGGAAACCTGGATGAGATAACAAAACGCCAGTATGTTTATCCAAATATTAACATAGATTTACCGCAGGATACAAGCATGTGCGAAGGCGCTGATTTGTTTTTAACCGTAGCTGTAGATTATTGTGAATTTGCATGGGTAAATCACTACACCCCAGACCAAGTATTCTACTACCCAACTGATACGGTTTATAATGATACAACTTATATCAGTGATGCAGATCTGAATGACACAGAATACTGGTGGCCTATCTTATTGAATCATGATGAGTATTGTGGTACGATGGATTCAACCTTCGTTTATATTGAGCCGAATCCTGTGAACCTGGGGAATGACACATCGGGGCTTTGTACCATCGATTCCTTTCTGATCATAGCTGATATACCTGGTGCCAATTCCTATTTATGGTCAACACAAGATACCACAGCTGCAATTTACGTACAGGAGAGTGGCAATTATTCGGTTACAGTAAATAATAATGGCTGTCAGTTCCCCGACAGCATCGAGGTGACTTTCTTTGATCCCGTAGATATTGTATTGCCAGAAGATACAATTCTCTGCTTGGGCGACATGATCACATTATCTGCCACTAGCTTAAACTACGACCTTGGCTGGACTAACCTTACGGATAGTACCAGCATTGGGCTAAATACCTTTACAACCGATATACCCGGATTATGGACACTAGTTCCTATCAATTACCCTGAGTATTGTGGTAATCTCGACTCCATACTCATAACAATTCAGGGTGATTCACTCGATCTGGGCAACGACACATCTGGCTTATGTATAAACAATCCTATATCAATTGATGCAAGCTTATCTGGAACAACAAGCTATCTTTGGTCAACCGGTGAAACAACGCCGAGTATAACGGCATTAGAAAGTGATACATTTTATTTAACCCTTACTCAAAACTATTGCGGGCCATACACCGATGATATTATTATAGCATACGACGAACCGATTCCTGTGGATCTTGATGATTTTGTTCTTTTTTGTGAAGGTGATTCTGCCAAATTAGATTTGGGAGATTTCCCTTACGATTATATCTGGTTTCCAACAGACGAAATAAGCTCAACTATTTACGTTGACTCAGCTGGTTGGTATGGCATTTCTGCAATTAATAGTTGTGGGGAGTATCTTGATTCTACTGAAGTAATAGAAGTTTATCCACCGATTGTTGACCTCCCTGCTGATACAACAGGATGTATTGGGACTCCTGTGTCGATAAACGTAACATGGCCTTATAGCAGTTACGAGTGGCTTGGCGGCATGACAGATAGTATTATGTCTTTTAACTTACAAGGATTCTATAATGTTACAGTAACAAACTTGTGTGGTTCGGATAGTGGTGAAATTGAACTGGTGTTAATACCACCGCCAAATCCAGAATTAGGTAATGATACCGTAATTTGTCTTGGGGATGAGATTCAACTTGCAACAATGAATCAAAGTCCGGCAAGTTACTTTTGGTCACAATCCGACACAACAACAACAATCCTTGTTTCCCAACAGGGAGCATATTCAGTAAGTTTAACAAACATTTGTGGAACATTCAGCGATTCAATATTCGTTACTACACATGAAAACCTTTTCTCATTTTCTCAGGATAGCGTTGGTATTGATACTTTACAGTCAATTGCTCTGGAGGCAGGTTCTGCTTACCAAAGTTACCTATGGTCAACCATGGCAACAACGCAAAGCATTACCGTTTCCAATCCCGGCATCTATTGGCTTGAAGTAATCGACTCTCTTGGGTGTTTCGGAAGTGATACAATTGTTGTGTACCGATTAATTAATATTGAGGAAAAATATGCTGGTCAAATAAAGGTTTATCCAAATCCGGTGAAGGATGAGTTGGTAATTGAGGGAAGGACTGAAAATATTCACTTATACAATGCTCTTGGGCAATTGGTGTTTACTCAAAATGTATTGATTACTCACGGGGTGACTTTAAGTCACCCTGTGAGTGTCTACGAAGATACTGGCGCTTTTTCGATTGATTTCTCAACTTATCCAAAAGGAATTTACTTATTGAATGTTGTCTCAAACAATAATCGGGTTGCCTTTAGAATTGTGAAGGAATAGTTAGTTATCTGTAAATCTCTCGCCCTTTCAGGGCTATCTCTAAATGATTGCTTTTTTTACAAAGGGCCTTGCCCTGCGCTGAATCTTAAAGGCCTTTGGCCTTAGTTGATTCACGAGGTTGATTCACAGAATTTATAGAAGTTGGAGAAGTTCAGCCCCAAAGGGGCGCAAGCTTCAACATAGGGCAGCGCCCTGTGAAAAGTACAAAACGAAGGACTTAGCCCTGAAGGGGCGGAAGAGTTAAAAACGAAAACCCTTCCTGATTGCTCAAGAAGGGTTTTTATTGGTATTGATTGTTTTTTCTATTTAAGAAT
>JBFHES010000328.1:0-4426 GCA_041584015.1 Bacteroidales bacterium | reverse complement strand
CTGATTTGTTGTTTTCGTTATCTGTTGGTAATCGAACTTCCCATCCGCATTCTTTACAAATAGCTTCGATCCCATACCAACACAATAGGCTCCGGCTTCTGACCAGGCCTTTACATTTTCTTTTTCCGGAGTGACTCCACCAGTTGGCATAATATTCGTCCATGGCATTGGCCCTTTCACTGCTTTAATAAAATCTGGTCCTCCAACTTGCATAGCCGGGAAGATCTTTACAATCTCGGCACCTAACTCTTCGGCCTGAGAGATTTCTGAAAGCGATCCACAACCTGGTGACCACAGTACTTTTCGTCGGTTACAAATTTTAGCCATCTCAGGATTTAAAATTGGTGATACGATAAAATCAGCACCTAATTGTAAATACAAAGCCGCAGTTGGCCCATCCAAAACTGAACCTACACCCATGGCCATGTCTGGGATGTTTTCAATTACATATTTGTTTAGTTCAACAAATACTTCGTGTGCAAAGTCGCCCCGATTGGTAAACTCAAATGCTTTTGCCCCTCCAGCTGCACATGCTTCTACAATCTTTTTGCATACTTCAATCTCGGGATGATAAAATACAGGAATAATTCCTGATTCTTTCATCTTCAAAGCAACTTCAATTCTTGTAAATCTTGACATTCGTTTTCTTTTTAATTCTTAACTTTTTCCAATTCCTCCAACTCTATTTTTAATGCCTTGCTCGATATTAATATTTCCGAAAGTGAAATAACCAACGATGTTACCATTAGAAATAGACTGATTGCAAATGTAATCTGTCCTGCTTGTTCATGTTTTAGGAATAAGAGTATCATTGAGATTGTACAAAATAAAATACTGGTAACTCCTGCAGCTTGCATAAATATGATCTGATTAAGTCTATTCTTCAAATTTACAATTTGTAAACTTTTAGATACATAATTTCCTTGGGTCACATTGGATTTAAGTTGTCGTATCAATGCCGCAATTGCTAAAAAACGATTGGTATAGGCAAGTAACAACAACGAAATTGCCGGAAATAGGAGTGCTGGTGTTGTCAATTCAATCATCATGATTCATTCGAAGGAATTAGCACTAAATTATTTTTAGTCTTGATTTTCATTCAGGCTTCAAAAACACTCACCTCTATTTTTCACTAACGTGATACGCGTCCGGAAGCATCGCCACCCATTAACTTTTCAACTTCGGCAATAGTTACTCTGTTGTAATCTCCATGAACCGTATGTTTTAGACACGATGCGGCAACAGCAAAATCTAGCGCAGATTGCAAATCATCCTTATATGTGATAAGTCCATAAATGAGTCCGCCCATAAATGAATCACCTCCACCAACACGATCAACAATATGTGTAATTTGATATTCTGGAGCTTTGTAAAGTTTTCTACCATCATACAATACACCACTCCAAGTATTATGACTTGCACTTACCGATCCACGTAAAGTGGTAATCACTTTTTTGCATCGTGGAAAACGCTCCATTATTTTTTGGGATACTGAAAGGTAGGCGTCCGCATCCACATGTCCGGCAGTAACATCAACGCCATCGGGATGAATATTTAGCGACATGGCAGCATCTTCCTCATTCCCAAGAATAACATCACAACCTTCAACCAGGTCGAGCATTACTTCATGAGCTTGTTTTCCATAGCGCCACAAATTTTTGCGGTAATTTAAATCGGTTGAAACAGTAATGCCTCTATCATTGGCAGCCTTTATAGCTTCTTTGCATACATCTGCAGCACCTTGCGATATTGCCGGAGTAATACCGGTCCAGTGAAACCATTGCGCATCTTCAAACACTTTGTCCCAATCAATCATTCCTGTTTCAATTTGCGATATTGATGAATAAGCGCGATCGTATACAACTTTACTTGCACGGCTTACCGCGCCAGCTTCGAGAAAGTAGATTCCCATTCGATCACCCCCCAAAGCGATATGATTTGTGTCTACGCCAAGGCCTTTTAATTCAGCAATGCAGGCATGGGCTATATCATTTTCTGGTAATCGGGTAACAAAGCTTACTGGTAACTGATAATTGGCCAGTGAGACTGCTACGTTAGCTTCTCCTCCCCCGTAGGTGGCATTGAACGAATCAGCTTGACTGAAACGCTTAAAACCGGGAGTGGCCAGGCGAAGCATTACTTCGCCAAAAGTCACAACCTTTTTCATCTATTTTATTTTTGTTATTTTTTTAAACAGTTTGCGAAAAGACGGCCATCTTTGTACTTCTCAAACAGAGTATCAAAAGATTTTCTTCTTTTAAATTCCTAAAGCTTGTCCTCCTCCAATCTGAATGGTTTCAGCAGTAATAAATGCTGCATCGGTGCTTGCTAGAAATGAAACAACTGAAGCAATTTCTTCCGGCTGTCCTAATCGACCTAACATAATATTGTTTTTCCATGAAGCAAATACTTCCGGCTTGGTTGATTTAATTTGGGCGTGGAAAGGGGTATCAATGGTACCCGGAGATACTGCATTTACCCTAATCTGATACTCTGCTAAATCTTTTGCTAGTGCTCTTGTAATGGCATGAACACCTGCTTTAGAAGTTCCATAAATACCTGCACCTGGTCCACCAGCATTCCATCCTGCATTTGACGTGTAATTTATAATCGTTGCATTATCTCCTTTTTTAAGGTAGGGGATGGCAGCTCTTGAAGTGAAAAATACTGAGTCAAGATTCAAAGCCATAACAAATCTATAAAATTCAGTTGTCATTTCTTCAAATCGAGATCTTCCTCCTAATCCACCTGCGTTATTTACAAGAACATCAATTTTTCCATATTTCTCACCTATCTTGGTGATATTTGAAGTTACAGCTTCTTCATTTGTTACGTCAAAACCGTAATACTCTGCTGTGATGCCTTCTGCAGCGAGCTCTTCTACTCTTTTAGCTCCTGCTTCATCTTCAATACCATTTAAAATTACGGTGTATCCGTCTTTGCCTAATCTTTGTGCTACAGCGAAACCGATTCCTCCGGTTGCACCGGTTACAATTGCTATTTTATTTTTTGAACTCATTTTTTAAATATGTTAATGTTTTATGTCAATTTATTTTGAAACTTTCAATGCTTTATTCTTCGACTGATTTAATTTTTCGGGCAAACAGATAAATTGCGCCTATGCTAAGTGGAACAAACAGTGCTATTACACCAAATACAGGTGTATAACCATATGATTCTACCACTTTAGGTATCATCTCATTCATTACGATTACTGAGAATACACCAACCATTCCGCCTAAACCAGCAAGAGATCCAACTGATTTACCGCTAAAGAAATCACTTGGTAAGGTTTGTACATTTCCTATTGAAAATTGGAAACCGAATAATACTGCACAAACAATAAGAACGAAACGAAGTGCCGTATTTCCAAACATGATGGTGGCAATTAATCCAAGTACCATTATAATTCCACCAATAACAATGGTTGTTTTACGTCCTTTATTTATTGAACCTGTTTTACTTATTATTCTTCCTGAAACATACCCCCCAACAACACTACCAACAGCAGCTCCTACATAAGGCACCCAAGCAAACATGCCAACCTCTTTTACATCAAAACCGTAGACATCGAAAAGGTAAATTGGCATCCAACCTACAAACAACCACCAAATGGGTTCTAAAAAGAAGCGGCCAACAACAACAGACCATGACTCTTTATAAGATAGTATTTCTTTTAATGATAAGCCTTTCGTATCATCATCTGACTTTTTATCTGCTTCACTTTGTCCTGCAAGAATGTATTGCCGCTCTGTTTCAGTAATCCAGGGGTGTTTTTTGGGACCAGTTTTATTAAGCCAAAGCCAGGGAATTATCCACAATAAACCAAGCGAACCAACTATCAAAAAAGTCCCTTTCCATCCCAACCAAATAAATAAGTAAGCGATAACAATAGGAGCAATTACAGAACCAATTGAAGCTCCTGCGTTGAATAGTCCTTGTGCGATAGCACGTTCTTTTATTGGAAACCATTCGGCATTGCTTTTAACCGCACCGGGCCACGCTCCAGCTTCGGATATTCCGAGTATACTGCGAAAAAGCAAAAGGCCACCAAGACCGCGTACTGCAGCATGAAACATAGTGGACAATGACCAGATTCCGATGGACAGAACAAAACCAATACGAGTTCCAACTTTATCGAATACTTTACCTGAGAAGAGCTGTCCCAATGCGTAAAATATCATAAACACATTTAAAATGCGCGCATAATGTTGCTTTGTTAATCCAAGCGATTGAGCAATGGAACCTTCTATATCTTCACCTCCCCACATAATTGATAATGCGCTTCGGTCGATATAATTAATTACAGTGGCAAAGAAAATCAATCCAATTATCCACCAACGTAGTCCATTTATTTTCATATTAATTAATTTTATTTACCAAAATAGGATACTGCTGTTCCGTCAAGGAAATCTTCACGAACAGG
>JBFHES010000327.1:0-4453 GCA_041584015.1 Bacteroidales bacterium | reverse complement strand
CCATTGCTGTGCGGCGATTCGTAACAAATATTTATAAAAGCATAGAGGCAACTGATCTATAAACTTATGAACCTAAATTAGTGCCGATTCTGCTCGCCGTGCAGGGGAGGATGTCCACGGATGGCGCGAAATGAAAGTTGCCGCTCTGGATTTATGAACTATCTTTTATTATGCTTGACTAGTTATTAATGAAGGTGCTTCAAGAATTATTTGAGGCAAGCTTTTATTTGGCATCTATGGAGGGTTTTTGGTTCGTTTTGGGCGGTGCCAAAATGAACAAATAAACATACAGCTAATGATAATCGCGGATAACCCTTAGCTAATACAAATCTTTAATTAATAGTGATTGTATGCTTTCTTGATATCTAGAATTAGTTAACGGTCCACCGCTTTAAAAAGGGATCCGTATAAAACTGTTTCTTCAATATTATTCATTGGCTTATCCAAATTAGTCCAGCATAATTCCAGTAACAAAGTGTCGAAACCCATGCACCCGTGGCTGCTGATTTTACAACTCCTCTTGTAGCTAACTCTTAAGTTTCCGATCGCAGATAACAGGGCAGTTAAACATTAGCATATGCTTACTGTTCTTTTACCTAACAATGAAACGTACATGAAAAACCTAAAAACACTGTACCTCCTAATTGCATTACTTGCATTTACAAAGGCAACATCAGCTCAGTGCAATCTGGATACCATGCAAGTGGCTCCAACCCAACTCGAGATTAACAACCTTATGCAGGAATGGCAAAGCAGAGATACGGCCGTTTACAACTGGCAGTTGGTACTTGATACTATTATGCCTCCAAGCAGAGTAATTGTTGCTTCGCACGAAATTGAAGGCTTTACCCACTATGGATTAATACGCATGCCGGCTGACTCAAACCTGACAAGCTGTGCCATTCCAACGCTACTCTATTTGCATGGAAGTTTAAATGGGCTCACCTTACAAAAAGTGAATAATCTTGAAAATCACCTGCCAGCAGCCTTACTTCGCGATAGTTTAATTATTGTGGCACCATCGTTTAGAAGCGAGCCCTTACTGATTACTCCACAACACATCTACACATCGCAAGGACCATCAACAGAAATGGACAAAGATGCTGACGACGCTTTGATATTTTTAAATGGAGCCATTGCTCATTATAGCCAAATAGACACCACCAGAATAACGGCCATCGGTTTTAGCCGAGGTGGGAACGTAGCCTATAAATGCGGCATACGCTCCAACAGGTTTAAAGCAATGAACATCTGCTTTGCTGCCACCAACTTTTTCGACACCTTACTTATTCAGGATGCAATAACAGCAACCAATACCAGTAGTTCTCCTCAATTCACCGTTAACAACATCACGGTAAACACGGCCATGGCACCCTACTGTGCCGGCTTGCAAACTGCAGCCGAATCAAGAAAGAGAATACTTTCGTGGTCGCCGGCATACTTTGCCGTACACCTACCTCGCATAAATGTGTATCATGGCTCTTTAGATCCGTTCATCCCAATTTCGCAACCACATTTTATGCAAGCAATGATGAATGCAAACAATCAAATGCAGTTCTTTGAATATCCGAACGGAGCCCATTCATTGTCGAGCATCTCAGGTTTTGCAAATCATGCAGCCAATCTTATTCGAGAGGTAATACGTCCTTCAATTTATACACAAAACGACAGCTTACATTCGAGAGGAAGTGCCCCGATGTATCAATGGTATTTTAACGGTACAGCCCTGGTTAATGAAACAAATGCCAGCATAAAACCAATTCAGAGCGGCAACTACCAGCTCGAGTTTATTTCCGGATCTGGCTGTTCTTATTATTCGTCCAACTATCAATGGATCATCACCAACGTAAACAAGCCAATAGAAAAATCGCCGAAGTCTTCACTCTACTTCAATCCGGAGAAACGAATAATCGGGCACAAAACTTATGTCGATCAAAATGCACAAATCCACATTGTAGATATATCTGGAAGAACTCTCCATCATCAGCACGGGGCAAGCTTTCCATTTTTTCTTGACTCTTATCGCTTAGCAGCTGGGACTTATTTCTTTATAATGAGAAATGATGACACAACCGAGTCGATAAAATTTATCCTTCCTTAAAACAAGCCAGGCAAGGCAAATATCAGGGTTTTCATTATTTTTACATGAAAGAAAATAAGCATGCGAGCAGTTATTCAAAGGGTAAGTCAGGCATCGGTAAATATAAACGAAACCACAAAAGCAACCATTAATACGGGCTTACTAATCCTACTCGGGATTGAAACATCTGACACAGAAGAGGACAGCATTTGGTTATCAAAAAAAATTAGTCAGCTAAGGATTTTCAACGACGATGCAGGTACGATGAACAGATCGGTTCTTGATATAGCCGGAGATATTATTGTTGTTAGTCAATTTACCCTGCATGCCAAAACCAAGAAAGGCAATCGGCCATCGTACATTCATGCAGCGGTTCCTGCCATAGCTATTCCTCTGTATAAACACTTTATTCATCAGCTCGAAGATATTTGTAAAAAGCCAATCGGATCCGGAGAATTTGGTGCCATGATGGAAGTTAGCTTAATTAACAGTGGGCCGGTTACCATTATTATCGACACAAAAAATAAAGAGTAATAGGCACTCACAAAATCGCTTGTTTGCCTAAAAACGTAGCAAAAAATCGAAATCAATACGCATATCAGTTCAAAGCTTGCTTGACTTGCGTTACCATTTTCATTAAATTTGGTAACAACCATCCTTAAACCCGAACGATATGAAAGCACTCATCAACAACACAGCCATTTTCACACTTGCACTTTCGTTTATTATCTTCACCAATTGCCAACCCAAACTAGACGACAGTCATTTTAAGGAATTCATTAAGGAATTTGAAAAAGAGTACAGACCACTGCACAACGCAATGAAGCTCGCAGAGTTTAATGCTGCCATTTCAGGCACAGACTCCGACTATCAGAAAGCTACAGATTTGAATATTCAAATTACCGAGTTGCTATCAGACAAGAATAGTTTTCAAACACTTAAGGAGTACAAAACTGCAAACATTCTTAAAGACAAAACCCTTAAGAGAGAACTTCAAGTTGTTTACAACCTTTATCAGTTTCATCAGGTACCAAAAGCTGAAATGGCTGAGATGATTCTAAAGTCTCAAAAAATTGAACAAAACTTCTCACATTTTCGCGCAACTGTGGATGATGTAAGCTATGGAGATGCAGAGATTGAAGACAAACTAAGAAACACATTGGACTCCTATGATTTGGAGCGATACTGGAAAGCCAGCAAAAAGGTAGGTAAGTTGGTTGCCAAAGACTTTATTGAATTAGCTAAAATGCGTAACAAAGCAGCCAAAACGCTGGGATACAATAACTACTTTGAAATGCGCTTACTTCTTGAAGATCAAGACCCGAAAAAGCTGGAGAATTTATATGAAGAATTTGATTTAATTACACGCGATCCATACAAAGAGATTAAGGCCACAATCGACGAGCGACTTTCATTTATTTATAGCATACCTCCTGAGCAGCTAATGCCATGGCATTATCAGAATCGTTTCTTTCAGGAGTCGCCAAATATCTTTGATGTAAAACTCGATAAATATTACGCCGGAAAGAACATAGTAAAGCTCTCTCAATTCTATTACAACGGCATTGGGCTAAACATAGATAATGTATTAGCAAATAGCGACCTTACACACAAGAAAGGCAAAACCCCAGCAGGTTTCTCAACGGACTTAAATAGAGAAGGAGATATTCGTATAGTTGCTACCATGGATGTTAGCGAGTATTCCATGAATACCATGTTGTACGAATCGGCCTATTCGGCCTACCTGAAAAACATTAATGTTGATCTGCCTTATATATTACGAGAACCTAGCCACATTTTTATTGCAGATGCAGTAGCTACTTTGTTTGGAAGATTTTCTGCAAATCCTGACTGGCTGGAAGAAATGATTACAATTGGCGCCAAAGAAAAAGAAGCCATTGAAGATAAATGCAACATGCACCACATGATGGACAAACTGGTTTTTAGCCGCTGGGCGCAAGTAATGTACCATTTCGAAAAATCATTATATGAAAATCCTGAGCAGAATTTGAACAAACTATGGTGGCAACTGGTAAACGAATATCAATTACTTAACACACCGGGTGATTGGGATAACCCTGATTGGGCTACAAAAATTCACATCATTACAGAACCTTGTACCTATCATAATTACATGCTGGGAGAACTATATGCATCTCAACTTCACAATTACATAAAAACACAAATTGTAAAAGATGACAACGACGATTGTGCCATTAAGTGCATTAACAATCCGGAGATTGGCACTTATCTTATCAGCAAGATTTTTAAACATGGAAAGTCATTAAGTTGGGATGAGATTGTACAGGAATCTACAAACGAAGCCTTGAATCCGAATTATTATAAGCGACAATATGTAAATCCATAAAGCAT
>JBFHES010000326.1:0-4463 GCA_041584015.1 Bacteroidales bacterium | reverse complement strand
TTTCTGCTGGTTTTAGGATTATTAACCTCATGTGGTTCAACAGAACCTAATGAAAAGGAGGTCGTGAGGTATGTAAAAACAGTTGAGGTACTCCCCGTTAGTGGCAATAGCAAATTAGTATATAACGGAGTTGTTAAAGAAAACAGGCAGGTAACTTTATCTTTTAAAGTAGCAGGCCCTGTAGTGGAGTTAACCGTAGATGCTGGCGATTATGTAAATAAAGGACAGGTGCTCGCACGTATCGATAAGCGTGATTATAATGTGAATGTACAGGCTTCAGAAGCACGATATACTCAGTCAAAGGCTGAATATGAGCGCTATAAAGAACTGTATGAGCGTAAGAAATTACCTGAGAATACGCTTGAAAAGTTGAAGGCCGGTTATCTGATGGCAAAAAGTCAGTATGAAGCCGCCGTTAATGCCTTAGAGGATACCGATTTAAAAGCTCCCTTTGCTGGTTATGTAAACAAAAAAATGATTGAAAATTTTCAAACAGTAGGAGCCGGTCAACCGATTATTGAATTACTTGATTTTTCTGAATTAGAAGTAGTTGTTAGTATTCCAGAGGGTCAGATAAACGAGATGAACAAAGTTGCCAAAATTACTTGTGACATCAAAAATGCCAATCAGTTTGCTGTTCCTGGTAAAGTGAAATCATTGAGTAAGAAAACAGGTAGCGACCATATGTTTGAGGCTAAAATTCTATTACAAGGAGAAAATTTGAAACAGGTTAAGCCGGGTATGGTGGCAAAGGTAAATGTGGTGAAGGATGACGTTGATAATAGTGGTTTGCTAGTTCCTGTGGAAGCAGTTTTTTCTCAGTCGGAGAAAAAATATATTTGGGTTGTAGGTCAGGATATGACTGTTCAAAAACATGAAGTCTCTGTTATTAAAATACAACAAAATGGTTTAATTGAAATTAAAAACCATGTTCAGGTAGGTTCAAAAGTGGTTATTGCTGGAGTACATTCGCTGTTAGAAGGTCAGAAAGTGCAAATTTTACCTGAAAAATCAGAAACAAACATCGGAGGCCTGCTATGAGTAAAGGAATGTTAGAAAAGGTGCTGAATCAAAAGGCCTTTATTACGGCTGCTTTGTTTGCCGTATTTTTAGGAGGAATATTGGCCTTTGATGGTCTGGGAAAACTTGAAGATGCTGAGATTCCTATTAAGTCTGCGGTAATTATAACACCCTATGCAGGTGCTTCTGCTAATGAAGTGGAATTAGAGGTTACTGATTTGATTGAGAAAGCAGTTCAAAAACTTGAGAATATCGATTTCATTGAGTCACGATCGGTAGGTGGTATGTCTGAAGTAACAGTTACTATATCCGATGATGTAAGAACGCCACAGATGCCTCAGTTATATGATCATTTGCGCAGAAAAATTAACGATATAAAAGGAGACTTGCCTGCAGGGGCCAGTAGCCCTATTGTTTATGATGATTTTGGTGATGTATATGGTATATTTCTATCGGTAAGTGCCGATGGCTATCCGTATGATGAATTGAATGACTATGTAGAATATATTAAACGCGAATTATTATTAGTTGATAAAATTAAACGTGTTGAGATTTTTGGCCAGCAAATAGAAACTGTGGATATTAAATTTTCAACAGAGAAATTTGCTCGCTTAGGAATTAATCCAATGTTAATAGTTCAATCCATTAATGATCAGGCTTCTATTGTTAATCCTGGAAATGTAGTGGTGGGAAGCGAACGCATTCGTTTAAGTTTAGGTGCTAAATTTAAAGATATAGAGGATGTTAAAAAACTGCTGGTGCAAGTGCCGGAAGGAGGATCATTTTTATTGGGTGAGATTGCAACTGTAGAACGTAGTTTTTATGAACCTAAATTAAATGATTTTAAATACAATGGTAAAAAAGCCATGTCTCTGGCCATTTCAATGGAAAGTAAGGTCAATGTGATTAAGATTGGCGAAGTTTTTGACCAAAAAATTGCTGAGCTTCAGGCTAACTTACCTGTTGGTATTGAGATTAATAAAGTATTCTATCAACCCGAGAGAGTTCAGGAGGCTATAACTGGTTTTATGATCAATTTAGCTGAGTCGGTATTGATAGTTATTGTAGTATTGTTATTCGCTATGGGTTTAAGATCCGGTTTGTTGATCTCCAGCGGATTGGTATTTACAATTCTGGCTACATTTATTGTTATGAAAGCAACAGGTATTGAGTTGCAGCGTGTGTCCTTAGCGGCTATTATAGTGGCTATGGGTATGTTGGTGGATAACTCTATTGTTGTGGCTGATGGTATATTAATAGATCTGAAAAAAGGGATAGAACGAAAAAAAGCATTTATCAATACTGCTCAAAAAACGTCAATGCCTTTGTTGGGAGCTACTATCGTTGCTATCCTGGCTTTTATGCCCCTTGGGTTTTCGCCAGGAGGAGCAGGTGAGTTTCTAAAGTCATTGTTTTATGTATTGGCTATATCTCTTTTTCTGAGCTGGATTTTTGCGATGATACAAACGCCTTTTATGGCTAATTGGTTTTATCGTGGAAAGATTGCTCAAAGTAAAGGAGATGAGGAGATGTTTAATAATGCCTTATACCGTTGGTTCCGAAACATCTTAAAAAAGATGCTGTGGCATAAAACTGTTTTTGCGATTGTAACAACAATTGTTCTATTGGTTTCTATGTGGTCCTTTAAGTTTGTTCGTAAGGAGTTTTTTCCGGCATTAGACTATCCTCAATATGTAATAGAATATTGGTTGCCGCAAGGAAGTGATATTTATCAGGTAGAAAAGGATTTGGATCAAGTTCAAAATATAGTAGGTAATTGGGAAGGTGTTAAAAATGTATCGACAGCTTTAGGACAAACACCTGCTCGGTATACCTTATTACGTCCCATGACAACGCTCAATAGTAATTATGGAGAGTTGATTGTTACGGCCGTAGATTTTGAAGCAGCCCAAAAAACGGCTATTGATATTGTTGAGTATTTGAAAAAAGAATTTCCTCAGGCAACTTCCAGAGCCAGAACATATAGCCCTATGTTCAGCGAATATTTAGTTGAAGCCAAGTTCTCTGGTCCGGATCCGGCTGTGTTGCGTGAATTAGCCGAAAAGGCAAAAACTATTATGCGTGCCAATCCTATGACAGAGGTTACTACAGATAACTGGAAAAATCAGGCTAAAGTTTTAACACCTGAATATTCTGTTGAACAAGCTCGTTTATTGGGTGTCTCAAGAAGTAATGTAGCTAACTCCCTGGCTATTGCAGCCAATGGATTGCCGGTAGGTGTTATCTATCAAGGAGTGGATGTGTTGCCAGTAATGTTAAAGATGGAAGAGCCCATAGGGGAAAGTGTTGAAAATATAGAATCGGTTCCCGTATGGAGTCAATCCATGTCAAGTGTACCCCTAGGACAGGTTATCGATTCGGTAAAAGTAAGCTGGGAAAATCAAACCATACGCCGTTACGATGGTATCAGAGCCATTAAGGCCCAGTGTAATCCTAAAATACAATACACCGCTCCTGAGTTATGGACCTCGTTGCATGAGGATATTGAAGCCATTGATTTACCTCATGGTTATGAAATGCAGTGGCTTGGAGATCATAAAGACAGTCAGGAAGCTAATGAACACTTGTTTGCCCTATTGCCTCTGGCTTTGGGACTGATGGTACTTATTGTTATTCTGTTGTTTAATAATTTGAAACAACCTATCATTGTTATGAGTGTTGTTCCATTGGCATTTATTGGTATTGTGATTGGTCACCTTGTGATGCGAAATACATTTGGGTTTATCGGTATTGTAGCTGCTTTAGGTTTGATAGGAATGATGATAAAAAATGCGATCGTACTCCTCGATGAAATTAATGATGAAATCAGGCGTGGTGTTGATACAACCAATGCAATTGTTAACTCTGCTATTTCCAGAATGAGACCAGTGATGATGGCATCGCTGACAACTATTTTAGGTATGATTCCACTATTGTTCGATGTGATGTTTAAGGGGATGGCAGTGGTGATTATGTTTGGTCTTTTAATAGGCTCTGTTGTTACCTTATTGGTAGTACCTGTATTGTATGCTATTCTTTATAAAGTAGATACTAAGAAATTACATGATTAAGCCAAGCATAAGGTGAAATGAACAGGTAAATTTTGGTTAAAATGTATAATTAAGATTTACTTGATCGTTTCATCTGACCATAAAAAGCAAAATTAAAACCAATGAAACACAATATAAAAATACTTATTTTTTCTTTAGGGTGGATGGCCTCATTGCTGTCCATACAGGCACAAAAAAAACCTTTGAGTCTGCAGGACACCCGTAACCTGGCTTTGGAGTTTAACAAGTCACTAAAAGTATCTGCTTTGCAGAAAGTAGAGGCAGAAGCACAAAAGAAAGAAGCCTTTACTAATTACCTGCCAAGTGTCGAAGCTTCAGGGAGTGCATTGTATTATCCAGGTATGGATGATATTGAAATTGCTTCATTTACAT
>JBFHES010000325.1:0-4464 GCA_041584015.1 Bacteroidales bacterium | reverse complement strand
GACTTTAAGTATCATGTAAATTAAAGCTCCTATTCTTGTTGCATTGAAAAACGCAATAAATCCTGTGCTTTAGAAACATAATGGCTTTGCTCTAATTTATAGCTATGCCAGAACAATTCTTTAGTACATTTGCAGTTTAAAAGGAAAATTTCTCTGCATGAAGCGTTTCACAAAGATCCTCAAATTTATCTTTCCAAAGTACTGGAAAAATGCGGTCCTAAATTTCGTATTCGTACTACTGTCTGTTGTATTCGGATTGGGTTCCATGGCAATGGCAATTCCATTTCTGGGAATATTGTTTGACACGCAACCCGCAGTAACCGATCCGGTAGCCTTCGACATAAAAAATCTATCAGAGAGTGTTGTTGACAACCTCAATTATTTTCTAAGTCAAATAATTGTAAAGGAAGGTAAGCATCAGGCACTTATTTTTGTATCCATCATTATTGTTTTTGCAGTAATGTTTAAAACCGGGTTTCTCTACCTTGGCAAATTCTTTATGTCGCCATTACGAAACGGCGTAGTAAACGACATCCGAAATAAGATTTATTCAAAAATAACCAAACTCCAATTATCCTATTTTTCCGATGAACGAAAGGGTGATATTATTTCCAGAACAACCAATGATGTAAAAGAGGTTGAGGTATCAGTGATTCAATCGCTCGACATACTTTATAAGGACCCAATAACCATTGTTGCTTATGTTACCACCCTTCTGGTAATGAGCCCACAATTAACACTGTTTGCATTCATATTATTGCCAGTCTCCGGATTCTTCATTGGCAGAATTGGACGTAGCCTAAAAAAGAAATCCAAACAGGCACAAACCAGAATGGGTACACTGTTATCAATGATAGAGGAAACGCTTACCGGCCTGCGTATAATAAAAGCATTTAATGCAGAGGACAAGGTAAACGAAAGGTTCGTTAAAGAGAATTCTCTTTACACGCGCATCATGATTAAAATGTGGAGAAGAACGGATCTTGCCGGTCCCTTAAGCGAATTTCTGGCAACCGTTTCTATTGTGATATTAATGTGGTATGGTGGTTCACAAATATTAAACGGATCAATTGAAATGCAGCCACAAACCTTCATTGCATTTCTTATGATCTTCTCTCAAATCATCACACCTGTAAAGGCTATTACTAAAGCCTATTACAACATACAAAAAGGAATTGCCTCCATTGATCGTATAGATGGCATTCTTGATGCTGAAGAAACAATTATAAACAAACCGGATGCCCTTGCTATAAACAGCTTTAACGAATCCGTTGAGTACGACAATATTTCATTTAAATACATTGATGATTATGTACTTAAAAACGTGCAGATAAAACTAGAGAAAGGCAAAACCATTGCCTTAGTCGGACAATCGGGTTCAGGGAAAAGTACTTTAGTTGATTTGCTGCCACGATTTTATGATATAAACGAGGGCGCCATTAAGATTGATGGTAAGAACATTAAAGATTACAAGTTAGACAACCTACGTTCCTTGATGGGCATAGTTAATCAGGAATCCATATTGTTTAACGACACCATCTATAACAACATAGCATTTGGTGTTAGTAATGCAACAGAAGAAGCAATTATTGCTGCAGCAAAGGTTGCCAATGCACATAACTTTATTCTCGAAACACCAAATGGTTATCAAACCAATATAGGTGATCGTGGCGATCGTTTATCTGGTGGGCAGCGCCAGCGAATTAGCATTGCGCGAGCTGTCCTGGCAAATCCGCCAATTCTAATCCTTGATGAAGCAACATCAGCTCTCGATACTGAATCAGAACGACTGGTGCAGGATGCACTTACAAACTTGATGAAGAACCGTACCTCCATTGTAATAGCGCACCGTTTATCAACCATTGTTAATGTTGATGAAATTTATGTTATGCACGAAGGGAAAGTAGTTGAACAAGGTACGCACAAGCAACTGTCAGAGAAAAACGGTGTTTACAAGAAATTGCTTGACATGCAAATGTTTGCGTAAAACTTTACAAATCGAGCAGCAATCTATTGAAGATAAGGTATGCACCAATTTAATCTCCCAATCTGCGGCTAAGTTTTTTTGTAAGTTTCACTTCAAAAAGGCCTAGATTGATTAAATATTTTTACTTTTGATCATCAATTACTTAATCATTACTACTCTGAAGTTTACAGCAAAATGGAGTTAAAGTCATACCAATCAATTAAGGCAGATAAAAACATAGTTCCGCTGCGCGAACTTCTTCCCTTAGCACTACCCTACTCGCTTTTCATTGATCCTACCAATCAATGTAATTTCCAATGCAAGTTTTGCCCTACAGGTGATCACGAGTTGTTGCAAAAAATCGACAGACCTGCGGGAATGATGGACATGAAGCTTTACGAAAAAATCATTAACAGCATTCAATCTGAAAGTATCGCAAGCAATAGCAAACTAAAACGCCTGCATTTATTTAAGGATGGTGAGCCTTTTCTTCATAAAGATTTGGTAAAGATGATTCGATATGCAAAGCAATCCAATATTAGTGAAAGCGTTGAAACAACAACGAATGCATCGCTTCTAACAAAAAGAAAAGCCCTTGAAATTATTGAAAGTGGACTTGATATTATCAGGGTTTCAATTGAACACACATCGAACGAAGGCTATAAGCAACTCTGTGGTAGTAATGCCGACTATGAAAAAATTAAAGAGAACATAAACTACCTTTATACTGAAAAGAAGAGAAGAAATGCTGCTTTGCAGGTTCATGTAAAAATTCTGGATGTAAAGTTATCGCAAACAGAAAAAGACACTTTTCTCAATGATTTTTCCTCTTCAGCAGACTCTATAAACATTGATCAGTTAATGGGCTGGTCTGGCGCCGAGGACAAAGATTGGAAGTTAGGACAAATTGTTACTACGGGAATGGATGCTACAACACCTCTCAACGAACGCATTGTATGTCCGGTTCCATTCTTCAAAATGGCCATCAACTTTAACGGACAAGTATCAACTTGTTGTGTCGACTGGAGTTTAGGTGCAATTGTCGGAGACTTTAGAAAACAGTCGTTTAAAGAGATTTGGCAGGGTGCCAAACTGCGTAATTTCCGCTTGAATCATCTTATGGGCAAACGCCAGTCGATAGAAATTTGTGCAGAGTGCGATTACATTAAAGGATTTAACGGCTATACAAATCTTGATACTGATACAGAGCGACTGATTCAATTATACATGCAATAATACTTGCTTAATTTATAACTAAAAACCCTGAATGCCAAAAGACATTCAGGGTTTATGATTAGAGGGTATTGGGTTAATATTATATTTTTTCCACATCTCCAGAGCCGAACACATTCGTTTCAACATCAGGATTTCCTTTATAGTAAACATCACCACTTCCGGCAATATTTACTTCCAGAGAATTCTCTACGCCCAGATAACAGTTTCCTGAACCCGCAATATTCACCTCCGCACTTTTCGCCATCAGTCCCTTTGCATTTACATCTCCCGAACCGGCAATATTCACCTCATGTGTGCTTAGAACAGAAGGTCCAGCAACATATATATCACCCGATCCGGCTATCTTGGTTTCAAGGTTATCAACAATAAGCTCCTTAAATTTCATGTTACCCGAACCGGCAATTGTGATTTCAAGATTGTCAGCTTTTATTTTATCCTTCGCATAGATATTACCAGAACCGGCAACTTCAACTCCATCAATTTTAGTCATGGTTACATAAATCTTAATATCGTCATGACTTCTAAAAGATGACTCGAACTTTATATACAACTTTCCACCTTTTACTTTTGTAATCAGATGCTTTAAATCGCGTTCACTGGCTTCTATTCTTACAATTTGCTTTGATCCCTGACTTAAGTACAGGTCGGCACTAACGGCCAATTCCACTACGGTGAATTCCGGAAACTTACGCAGTTCGCCATCACTTTGAAAAACTACATTTTCAACATTAGTAGTACTATTTAAAGCAATAACCTCTGTACAAGTACTTGTATATGTTAAGTCGGCTGGCGATGTAATTACCGCAAAACTTGAAAAAAATACCAATCCAATTGCCATTAAACCAAGTGCTAGATATTTCATAATATTCATTTGATTATTGATTTTTTGATTAAAGACTCATCCATAAAAAATGTGCTGCATCTGATGGCAATTTTTTTTCAAAAAAATACAAATTACTGTTCATAGCTCCTTTAAAATTCAAACCACGAATCAATTTTACAAAATAAAATTGACTTGTGTTATATAATTTAATACTTTAAGGTCTTTTTATATTTAAACTATTTTCATCCAGATACCAAGAAACAAAAACAATAATTATATCTCTAAAATTAACCATTATGAAAAAACATTCTATTCTCTTAGGAGCGCTTGCTTTTGTGCTAACGGTGCTAAGTTCACTTAACCTGAACGCACAAACCGCATGTTGTCCTGACTTTTTCTTAAGTGATGCAGTAGACATTTGTCCAACCGAGGGGGCATG
>JBFHES010000324.1:0-4557 GCA_041584015.1 Bacteroidales bacterium | reverse complement strand
CCATCTACAATCATTATTGCAAACTCATTAAGTTTAGAAACCAATCCAATGCATTAACCATTGGTGGCTTACTATCATCATCAATTCAGCATCCTAATCTGCTTACTTTTTATCGGGAATGTGAGCATGAAAAACTGCTGGTGGTGCACAATTTATCAGGTAGTAGTGTGCTGCTGAAAGACGAATATTTTGATGTGAACATCCTGGAACTTGTCTTTTCAACAATTACCAATATCCAAGTTAAAGGAAGTAAAGTTGATCTGGATCCATATGCAAGTTATGTTTTTAGAGTACTTAACAAATGATTGTGATTCGTTCCTTTTGTCGACCTTTTACAAGGAATACTTTCTAAGCAGTTCTATGGTGTTTTATGCACCGCGAATGTGATACGGAGTTCCTTATTATTGGGAAGAGAAACCTTAATAGTTGCCAATCTTAGCAGTGCATTTTTATATCTTCCAACCAGCGGAAAATATTCTTATTCTTTTTTCAAAATTTTATGAAAATAGCGCAAACGTTTGCATTACTATTTTGGTGTAATATTTTTTTCTTAATCGTTTGTAATGGCTTGTATTAAAGGCTTTAGGTTAATTTTGTATTAATTTTTTTTATACTTTCGAAGATCATATTAAATGAATTTACAATCGTTTCGGAGTTATTGCTACCTTTTTTTTAAAATGATTTACTGAAGCGAAGACGAATAGCAAAAAATGAGCCTATGAAAAAAATGTACTTTTTGCGTAAAATAGCAATGATGTTTATAGCAGTGTTAGCATCAGGGATGATGTTTGCACAACAGCAAACCATAAGTGGTGTAGTTACCGATGCCCAATCGGGAGAATCGCTTATTGGTGTAAACATTCTTGAGAAGGGAACAGTGAACGGAACTGTAACCGACATTGATGGAAAATACAGTATTAATGCAGCTAAGGGCGCAACGCTGGTTTATTCTTTTATTGGTTATAAAATTCAGGAAGTTGTTGTTGCTAATGAAACAACAATCAATATTCTTTTAGCCGAGGATGCCGAGATGTTGCAGGAGCTTATTGTAATTGGATATGGTACTCAAAAGAAATCGGATAAAACCGGTGCTGTTTCTCATGTAAAAGCTGAGGAGCTGAATGGCGGTGTTTTAACCGATCCAATGCAGGCGCTTCAAGGTAAAACTGCTGGTGTAACTATTTCAAAATCTGGTGGCGACCCGAATAGTGGTTTTGCTGTTAAAATTCGCGGGCAGGCTGGTTTCTATTCTGGTACCGATCCCTTGTATATTGTTGATGGTGTACCTGGAGTTGATCCAACTACCATTGCTCCTGAAGATATTGCTTCTTATAATGTTTTGAAAGATGCGGCTTCAACAGCAATCTATGGTGCACGTGGAGCAAATGGTGTAATTCTTATCGAAACCAAAGGAGGAAAGTTTAATTCACCAAACCAGGTTGAGGTAAATGTTTACACATCAATTGATAAGGTTGCGAACAGATTGGATATGTTAAGTGCTGATCAGATTAGAGATTATGTAGCAGAAAATAATCTGAACTTTTTGGATAATGGCGCGAACACCGATTGGCAAGACGCGATCTATCGTCAGGGAATGTCACAATCCTATAATATTGCTTCTTCTGGTGGTGACGAGAACACAACCTATAGAGCTTCATTAACACATACCGATCATCAGGGTGTTGTGCTTAACTCAGACAAGCAGCGTACTATTGCTCGTATTAATTTACTTCAAAAAGCAATGGACGACAGATTAACAATCAATACTACTTTGTCTGGAACCATTGAGGAAAACAATTACATTAAGTACGACGGTAATGGACCGCAGGATGTATTGTATCAAGCATTCTCAAGAAACCCAACGGATCCGATTATGACAGAAGATGGCTCAGACTACTTCGAGATTAATAGAGACTTCCAATATAATAATCCGGTTTCATTGGCGGAAGAAGTGCAAAATGAAAGAGCAGCTAAACGACTTTTAGCAAACTTTAAAGCAGACTATGAAATCCTACCTGGGTTTGTTGGATCTGTGAATTTAGGATACACACGTAGCGATCATGAGTCGTTCTATTTCGAACCAACCACAATTCTTTCAACAGTAAGTGAGGGATACGGAAAGCGCGAATATAGTAACGAAGAGTCAACAGTATTAGAAGGTGTCTTGAAATATGATAAGGTTTTTAATAATGTACACAACCTTAATTTAATGGGTGGTTATTCTTATCAGCAGGATAGAAAGGATGGTCTGGGAGCTCAAGGTAAGTCACCTTTCTCTAACATCTTACAGTCTGATAATTTAGGATCGTTACTGAATGTTAATCCACAGGATATTTGGTCATGGAAAGAATCAAATAAACTGATCTCATTCTTTGGTAGAGCTGTTTATAACTACAATTCAAAATATTACTTTACCGGAACAGTTCGTCGTGATGGTTCATCCCGCTTTGGAGATAATAACAAATGGGGCTGGTTCCCATCTGCTAGTGTAGGTTGGAATATCAAAAAAGAAGCGTTCATGGAGAATGTGAATATTGTTGAGACCTTAAAGTTAAGAGTAAGTTATGGTTTGTCAGGTAATCAGGAAATTGGCAACTACCGCTCAAGACGCTATGCTACTCCTTCACAAACTGGTATCGATCCGGAAACCGGACAAGATGCAATTATCTTTAATGTAACGCATAACGAAAATCCGAACCTAAAATGGGAAGAGAACCGTGAGGTGAACATAGGAATTGATTTTGGTATTTTGAACAATAGAATTTCTGGTTCATTGGAATTATACGAAAAGCACACCTTTGATATGTTAGGTGAGTTTAAGGTTGATGTTCCGCCAAACCCATACCCAACAACATGGGCCAATGCCGGTGAAATTAGTAATAAAGGAATCGAGTTAAACCTTCAGATATTTGCTGTTGATCAATCTAATTTCGATTGGAAATCGAACTTTGCCTTCTCTAAGAATATTCAGGAAATTGTATCATTAAGCAACAGCGACTCTACATTTACATGGAGTGAGGCTGACCAGAAACGTGGTTGGTTGCAAGGCCGTGGTTTGGTAGGTGATAATAACTGGACATTAATTTTAGAGCCAGGACAAGCAGTTGGAACTTTCTATATGCCGGAATATGCAGGATTAGCTGCTGATGGTGTTGTATTGTTTCATACCGAAGCTGGTGGTGTTACAAGAGACCCGGATATGGCTGAACGAAGAATCGTTGGTAGCGCAGTTCCTGATTTTGAATTAGGATGGTCTAACTATTTTAGCTTCTATAATTTTGATGTTAACTTATCAATTCGTGCTGTAATTGGTGGAATGATTATGAACAACACCAAGATGATTTTTGCCAACCCAAGTGTACTCCCAACTTACAATGGTTTAGCCGAGGTGTTGGATGAAATCGATAATGGATTAACATCAGCTCCGGTTATGAGTAGTTATTACTTAGAAGATGCATCATATGTAAAAATAGACAACCTCTCGATTGGTTATACTTTTGATGTTGACAAGGTGAAGTGGTTATCAAAATTCAGAGTTTACTTTGTGGCTAACAACTTATATACGTTTACCAAATATTCTGGTCTCGATCCTGAAATTGGATACGATGGATTAGATTTTGGTGTCGACAAATTTAATGTTTACCCAAAAGTTAGATCGTTTGCATTTGGAATCAACACAACATTTTAAATCTAAAGACTATGAAAAATATATATAAGCTACTGATCGTAACATTATTGTTTACTGCCTGTACCAATCTCGATGAAGAGTTTTACGATAAAATACCAGGCGAAAATTATCCTGAGAATGGGCTGCAGATTGCTCTGGAATCTGCTCCTATGTACCGGCCGTTGCAAGATTTTGTTGATGGAGGTGGTTGGTGGTTCTGCCAGGAAGTTACCTCAGATGAGATGACCGTTCCGACCAGAGATACCGATTGGGATGATGGTGGAAAATGGCGTGCATTGCACACACACACCTGGAACAATACCACAGAAGCTGTTGCTGCCATGTGGGGACGCTTTTACGAAGGTACTGGAAAAATTAACCAGCTACTTGAAAGATATGCCGATGCCGAAGTAACTGCTGAGTTGCTTAATGTACAGGCTAAGCAGAAAATTATGCGAGCTTATTATTACTATCTGCTAATAGATAATTATGGCGATGTACCTTATGTTACAACTTTTGCAACTGCTGAGCAAAATCCTATGAAAAACGATAGAGCTGAAATCTTTAACAGCATTGTTCAGGAGGTTGAAGAGAATATTGTTCATCTGAAAGAAACATCTTCTAAAACTGCAGTATCACGAGGTATGGCATTTAGTTTATTGGCTAAGTTATATCTGAATGCTGAGGTTTATACAGGAACCGCCATGTGGGAAGATGCAGAACGCGTTTGTGATAGTTTAATCGCCATGGGAAGTTACGCGTTGGAGAGCGATCCTCTTGCACCATTTGTTACTGAGAACAGCATGTCAGCTGAAAATATTTTTACGATACCTTTCGATAAGAATACCTACAAAAACTTTAACCTGCACATGCGTACTTTGCATTACAAT
>JBFHES010000323.1:0-4569 GCA_041584015.1 Bacteroidales bacterium | reverse complement strand
ACCCCAATACAAAAATAGGCAACATAAATATTTTCAAATAGATTTTGTAATTCTGCATAATTCGTAAAATCACTAACCACATGTTCTTTTAATTTGTGGTGTTGTATGCCGCTTGGCTTCCGCACAAGCGAAACTAGTTCTGCCACACGATTATCGTTTAGACACTCCTGAAGAACTAATCCTCCGATCATGCCACTTGCACCTGTTATTATTACCTTTTTCATGATAATTGGATTATTGATTTTTAAGTTTTAAAATATTTTCATGATAGGCTGCCGAACGGTGTTGCAATGTTGCATCAACGGTAAAAAGTGAAAGCCCCAGAAAAACCAGGCCTAATGACAATCCCTTATAATAGTCAGACTTGAATACAAAGAACAAAATGAGGCTTATAAGAATTAAAACTGACCAGCTTATAAAATATTTTCGATAAGCATTTTTGTCATAATCCATTCGTTTGTCTTCTTGTTCAATAGCCATTTTCACATTCTCATTAACAGCTATCTCAACCTTAGCAAGCTGTTTCTTTCTGGCCAAGGGTAAGCCAATGCCAACGCCAAGCATTAATAGCACCACCAGACCTAATGGAATCAAAACACCCTTTAATAAGTCATCGTTACCTTTCCAGATAAAGAAGCCAGCAATGAGTAATAGTATTCCTATCACAATCATTACCCTTCCCTGGGTAATTTCTCCTTGTACCCATGTCTCAGTTTGTTTTAATAATTCCATGTTATTGCTTTTAGTAAAGTCATTTTTATCTATCACCACTACCTCGAATTATTCACTTTCAACTTTATACTTTCAGTTACCCTTTCGTTTCCTGCATTTGACGCACCTGCTTAAGAGTTACCTTCTTTGGAAGAAATGGTATCATGGACATCATAATTTTTTGAGAAAGGGTTAATCCTGATACAACATCTATTTTACCAGCAAGCATTCCATTATAACCATCTTCGGCTACACTTTTAGCTGTGGCAGTCTTATCAAACAAAACAGTTTTGTCCATACCGGAAATTCGACCAAATTCTGTTTCGGTTGCACCAGGCATTAGGTTCGTTACTGTAACATTTGTGTCGTGTAATTCTTCTGCTATTGCGTTGCTAAAGAATGTAACGTACGCCTTGGTAGCATAATAAACGGCTTGCAAAGGTCCGGGCATATAACTAGCTGTTGATGATACATTAAGAATTCTTCCGCTATTTCTATTTACAAAATCAGGTAGGAACAGACGCGTTAAAGCAGTTAAGGCAACAATATTCAAGTTTATCATGGCCAGGTCCGCTCCCATTTCTCGTTCATGAAATTTACCTATACCACCAAACCCCGCATTGTTTATGAGGAAATCTATTTCTATACCCGCACCTTTAACTTCATCATAAATAGCCTGAGGTGCATCGGGCAAACCAAGGTCTTTTGTAATAACCATTACCTTAACACCTGTACTCGCTTCTAATTCCGACTTCAAGGCATTTAGTTTATCCTCACTTCGTGCCACGACAATCAGATCGTTACCCTTTGCGGCATGTATTATTGCTAGTTCTTTTCCAATGCCCGTAGAGGCTCCCGTTATTAATGCTACTTTTTTCATTTTCATATTTATTTAATTATTATTCATTTTTATGTAAGTACTTACTTACTTTAGGTGGTAAATTTTTTTACAACTTATATTTAAGATGTAAAAAAGCCAATGCACTTTTTAAGTCAAAGCCTTTTTGTAAATAGTGTCTTGTCGCTAAGCCGTCCATTGTTACCAATAGCATGCTGGCCTCCATTTCCGGGTTTTCATAGTTAAGTTCGGTGAAAGCCTTTACTAATGCATGTTCAAGAGCTTCCATTTTATGCTCTCCATAAACTTCTACTTCCCATTTAATCTTATACTGCAATTTCCAAAACGTTGATTCTTCAACGCTATCAGCCATTTTGGTATAAAGAGCTAAAGTGTGCCTTAATATCTTTTTTGGATCCGTTTCAAAAACAACATCAGCAAAAAGAAACTTTGCTTTCTCTTCGCCTTCTCGCAATATTGCCTCAAGTAACCCCTCTTTGTTTGTGAAATGCCTAAATATTAAACCTTCTGAAACACCTGCTTTCTTTGCAACTTTATTTGTTGATGTTGCAGCAAATCCTTCGTTGGCAAAAAGCTCTAAGGCAGCTGCTAATATTTTTGCTTGTTTTTCGGTCATTTAAATAACAGAAATTAATTTGTGAGTAATCACTTACAAAAGTACAGTCTTTTACTAAACCGCCAAATATATTTTCTGAAAACATTAATTCAGCATAATTGCCTTTTGCGTGTATAGCCAATCTTGAGAGCTTGCTTCGATAATATAAACTCCCGGTGCTACTCTTTTTCCTGAATTATTTGTACCATCCCAACTAAGAGAAACCTTGCCAGTTTGACTTGCCCCACTGCTTATATTTTTAATCAATGTACCATTGATGTTGAATACCTTTACAGATACTTTCCGTTCTGTATCAAGAAATAGATCAATGTATAGTTCCTTGTTAAACGGATTCGGATGTATGGAAAGATCTTGAATTGCAAAGTGATGCTCCTCTACCCCATAATCATCATCGGTATATTGATACGAATTATTTAGGGCACACGGTGTACTATATTCGCCCGAACCATGCCAGCTGCTAGCCAAGGCGTTATCAAGGTATGGATTGATAAGCTCAAGTGTTGAACCTGTGCCTCCAACAGTTGGCCAGGGATTGGTATTTCCGTATTCAACAAAGTCAATTAGATTTTCATCTGCATCGTATAAACTTATTGCTTCGCCTGCACTACTAAGTCCAAAATCCAGCTGTCCTAGATAAGCTGTCCTTAGCGGATAATGAGATTTAAAAGCTATTGTGTCCTTGCAAATTACAAGGTAGGCATCCGAAGCCATAATGGTATTTTCAGGAATAATATAAGCATGGGCATTATCGCTGTCTTTGAACTGCCATCCTGATATATCTATCATTTCGGTTGAACTATTGTACAGCTCAATCCAATCGCCGGAATCAAATTCTATATGCGATTTGTAGTTTATTTCATTGATAACAACAGTGCCATCCTGATTCGGATCTAATTCGAACTGTGCATATATATTTGCATTTTGCGGTGGGTCGATATAAAGAATAGGGTTATTGCCTTCATCTATGCCCAGCCATCTTACAAACTTATAACCCGGTTTTGCAATTACCTTAACATCAATTGGGTTGCCCTGGAAATAAATACCTTCCCATGGAAAATTAGTAAGAAGTAGTGAATTAACCTGAATTAAACCAGCACCTTCAATGGTTACATCAAAATCTAGCGTTGACAGACCGTATAAATCAAACTCATTATTGATATAGGTTCGCAGATAGCCTGGCCTGTTCAATGCAAAATTCCGCATAATCTGCACCTGATAGTTCCATCCGTTAATATCAAATGCATTCCACTTGTTATTATGACTAGGAATCTCTCCTTCAATTTTTTGCTTAATGCTGTCTAGTTGCTGAGCTACTATTTCTTCTTTGAAGTTAGTATTGAGTAAATCGGCAAATCGGTTAACTAAATCAACTTTAAATGAATTGTTACTTATCATGCTCCGAAATAAATAGGTTGACCACGGCGGATTAGGCCATTCGGGACCATTGGCGTCAAGCGCATATTCTAAGGTATTGTAGGTATAGGCATTATTTTCCCATGTTCCAAAGCCAAAATCAGTGTCGTACAGGATCCAGCGCCATTTGCCAATACTCGTTTTTGGGCGCCAGAATTTTATGTTATTCCCTGGCCAGTCCTTGTTATTGAAATAGATTTGCGCTACCTGATAATTCAAATACTCATTAATATCAATCTGCGATTTCAGATAATCGTAATTTGCACTTATCGCTAAGGAGTTATTTTCTATAAAGGAAATCATGGCCGCATAGTGCAGTGGATCGCCGTGAATAGCTGTTCCACTAAACTCCAGTAAATCCAACTGATCCGTGGAAACCCATGGATGATTATTATTAATGAAATGCTCGTTTACTTTTTCCCTGATGTTATGAATTCCCCAGTAGCTGCCGTTAATAAACAATATTGCTGGTTCATAAGCCTGACGATCGATATCTACACCTTTTAGCAAGCCAGTGAGTAATCCATCTCTGAACATAGTACTGTTATTATCATTTCCTGAATTACGCAGCACAATACTCTCAAACTTCTCGATGGGCTTTTCTGTAAATAATTTATGTTTAATACTACCATCGCCATATTTGCTTCTGGCATAAACAGACAAGGACTTCTGCGGAAAACCTCGACTCCATCCTCCGAATATTTTCACGCCTGCATTCATATTGATTTGTCTTGAATGGCTTTCATCAAAATATTCCAAATGCACGGGGCGCTCCCAATCGTGCCAAAAATTAGCATTGAAATATGGGAAGTCCACCTGCGCATTGTTGCCCATTACATACATACCCGTATCAATGTTCCAAAAGTTTTCAGGATCGGTTGCAATTGATATGATGGGCAATGTAGTTTGTTCGTTTATTAGATAGGTGTTTGTTATTATTTTTCCGGGAATTGCATTTTGATTAATGATT
>JBFHES010000322.1:0-4593 GCA_041584015.1 Bacteroidales bacterium | reverse complement strand
GCTTACCGGAGCAGGAATTTTGTATTTAAATGAGTTTGCCCCAAATATAGCAACCGCCTTTACGGCACATGCAACAATTCTGGGAAGAACATTGGCTGCAAATGGTTATCCCTTGTACAATAAGTTAAAGAAGTTCAATGTGGCCGATATGGCTAAAGAGCTCAATATTGTTGCAAAGCAATCTGTTGAAATGATATCTGCAAATACTGCGGATGTGCTAACAGCGGTAAGCGAGCTAACAGCTAAAGAATGCAAGCAGTTTCATGGTAAAAAAGTAGATACGGTTACACCTAATGGTTTTGAAGATAGCTTTGTTCCGAAAGATAATTATGATGCTAAACGCACTGTTGCCCGCGAGAGACTTATTAAAACAGCAGCCTTAATTACCGGACATGAGTTTGGTGACGATGTGATGGTTGTTTCAAATGGCGGGCGAAATGAATTCAAAAATAAGGGCATCGATTTGTTTATTGAAGCTATGGGCGAGATAAACAAAATGAATAATAGCCCGAAGGAAATTTTAGCCTATGTATTTGTAGAATCAAATCATTATGGTGCAAAAAAGGGATTATTAGATTGCCTAAATGGAGTTGCTGATGCGACTGTTCAATCCGATGATTTATTTGTAACACATGGATTACATGATGCGAATCAGAATGTAATCATGAATAAAATTAAGGAAGTTGGACTAAGCAATAGCAGCGACCAAAAAGTTAAGATCATTTACGTGCCAGCATATTTGAATGGCAAAGACGGCGTATTTAATCTCGATTATTTTGATGTGCTCATTGGCATGGACTATACAGCATTTCCATCCTATTATGAGCCATGGGGGTATACACCTTTGGAAAGTTTAGCTTTATCAATACCAACAATTACCACATCCTTAACCGGTTTTGGTAGCTGGTTAACCGAGAATAGCAAGGCGCTAAATGGTGGAATTACGGTAATTAATCGTACGGATACAAACGACGTTGAAGTGCGCGATAACATTGCTAAAGCCATTTTGGAATTCGCTGCAAAATCTGCAGAGCAAGTGGAAGAAGCCAGACAAGACGCATACAATATTGCACAGTCTGCACAATGGAGCGAGCTTTTAGTTAATTATATTGATGCCTATAAAATTGCGCTCAAGAAAAGAGATCAACGTAGCGATCTGTTTAAGGCACTACCTGGTTTTAGCAAAAGAGAAGAAAGCTTAACTGAAATAACCGAAGTGAAACCAATTTGGTATGAAACTACGGTGCATGCTACTATTCCCGATAAGTTTATACGTTTAAAAGACATTTCTAAAAACCTCTGGTGGAGCTGGAATTACGACGCAACTGAGTTATTTGCATCAATAGATCCATTGTTGTGGAAAGACAGTAGATACAATCCGGTAACCATGCTCGAAATGGTTTCCATCGAAAAGTTTGAAGGATTGTTGAAGCAAAAGAAATTCATGACGCTTTATAACAAAGTTGTAAAGCAATTCGATGATTACATGAATACGCCATACGAGTATCCTGAAAAAAGCATTGCTTACTTTAGTATGGAGTATGGTTTTCATGATTCACTAAAAATCTTCTCCGGTGGTTTAGGTATTTTGGCGGGTGATTATTTAAAGGAAGCCAGCGACTCACGCGTGAATATGGTGGGTGTAGGTCTTTTATACCGCATGGGTTATTTTAAGCAGACAATTTCAATTACTGGTGAGCAAATAGTTGATTATCCACGTCAGGATTTTGCCCATTTACCAATTGAACCTGTGGTAGACGAGAATGGTACAACCCGAAAAATATCAGTAGTATTTCCGGGACGCACGGTGTATGCTAAAATTTGGCAGGTAAACATTGGGCGCATTAAGCTTTATTTGCTCGACACAGATATTGAGGAAAATTCAGCAGCCGACCGCGATATTACACATTCACTTTATGGCGGTGATAACGAGCATCGTTTTAAGCAGGAAATGATTCTAGGAATTGGCGGTATCCGTGCCATAGAAGAAATAGGATTTCAGCCAGAATTGTATCATTGTAATGAGGGACATGCGGCCTTTATCGGCTTAGAGCGATTAAGAAAAAGTATATCTGATGAGAATCAAACTTTTGCCGAAGCGGCGGAATACATTAGAGCTTCATCATTATTTACAACGCACACACCGGTTCCTGCAGGCCACGATTCGTTTAACGAAGACCTGGTAAGAACCTATATGGCGCATTACCCAAGCAGGTTACATATTAGTTGGAATGAATTTTTAGCGCTTGGTAAAATTAATGTTGAAGATCGTAGCGAGAATTTCTCAATGAGTCATTTAGCGTTGAATTTATCGCAGGAATGTAACGGTGTAAGCTGGTTGCATGGCGAGGTTTCAAAAGAAATGTTTGCACCGCTGTATCCTGGCTATTTTGCTGAAGAATCTCACATTCATTATGTAACCAATGGTGTGCATTATCAAAGCTGGACAGCTAAAGCTTGGCAAGAACTTTATAATAAAACCTTCGGTGATGATTTTGCAACTAACCAGCAGGATTTCGATCGTTGGAATAAAATTTATGACGTGCCGGATAAAACCATCTGGGATATTCATAAATCGCAGAAGAAAGTACTTATCGATTATTTGAAAGAAAGGGTTGAAAAGAACTGGATAGAGCGCCACGAGAATCCAAACCAAATTGTACATGTTAAAAATAATTTGAATGAGGATACACTGATCATCGGTTTTGCCAGAAGGTTTGCTACTTACAAGCGCGCATTCCTATTGTTTAGCGATTTAGATCGTTTGGCCAAGCTGGTGAACGATGCAGGAAAACCGGTTATCTTCTTATTTGCAGGTAAGGCACATCCAATGGACAAGCCAGGCCAGGAGTTGATTAAGAAAGTTGTTGAGGTATCGAAAATGCCGGAGTTTTTAGGTAAGGTATTATTCTTACAAAACTACGATATTGAGTTGGCCAAGAAGTTAGTTCAGGGTGTTGATATTTGGTTGAACACACCTACTCGTCCGCTCGAAGCTTCTGGTACTAGCGGAATGAAAGCAGTAATGAATGGTGGTTTGCATTTTAGCGTACTAGATGGTTGGTGGGTTGAAGGTTACGAAGAAAATGCCGGTTGGGCGTTGCCAATGGAACGTACCTATGAAGATCAGCATTTGCAAAATCAACTGGACGTTGAAATCATGTACAACATTTTTGAACAAGAGCTTGCACCTGCATTCTATAATCAAGATAAAAAAGGAGTTTCAGCACAATGGGTGGGTTATATGAAAAACTCCATTGCACATGTTGCGCCGCAATTTACCATGCGTCGTATGATCGATCATTACAAAGAGCGTTTTTATGAAAAGCAGATCCGACGTTCTAAAAAAATGAAAGCCAATGATTACAAATTGGCTTACGATATATCCATGTGGAAAAAACAGTTCCTTAGTGCCTGGGATAATATTAGTGTAATTGAGCTTGATTTGCCAATAGCTGAGTTGAGTACTATGAAGATGGGTGCTGAATACAGTGGTAAAATAATTCTGGATATTCAGGATTTAGATCCACAGGATATTGGTGTTGAATTGATCTGTGCTTCACGAAAGTCTGATGGTACGGTTAAAGTGAACCGAAAGCTGGAATTCGATATTTCAAAATCAGAAGGCCGAATGGCTTATTATCAAATTAAGTTTACACCGCAAAAGCCAGGAACCACTAGTTATGGCGTGCGTATTTATCCAAAGAATAAACATTTGCCACATCGTCAGGATTTTAAACTAATTAAATGGGTTTAGTTAATTAGTGCACAATTAGCATTATATATTTTAAGGGTTTCACCGCAGTGAAACCCTTTTTTTTGCCCTTTAGTGCGCAATAATAGCTAGATATTATGTTTTACACCACTTACCATTGCTTTACTTTTTTGTTTAATTTCATGCCCCGTAAATAGCAAAGGGCGCCCGAAGGGTTTTCTTAAGTTTGCAGTGTTTTAAGTTTGTAAATAGTAAGGCATGATGGATAAGAAGATATGTATTTTTGGAGTAGGAGGATTTGGCAGAGAAGCACTTTGTTGTATAATCGATGGTTTATCCAAGAGCAGACAAAATATTGAGGATGTTGCGTTATTTATGGATGATGATGAAAAATATCACGGAACTGTAATTATGGGAGTTCCGGTTATTAGTTTCAATGAGTTTGATGTAGATAAGCATAAGATGTTTATAGCTGTTGGCAATCCTGTTGTTAGAAAAAATATTGTCGCTAGGTTTCCCGCCGAAACAGCCTTTGCTACTATTATTCATCCTAATGCTATTATTTCAAAATGGGTTAATATTGGAGAGGGTAGCATCGTAACTGCCGGAACCATTTTAACCTGTAACATTACCATTGGTAAACATGCGCATCTAAACCTGAGTACCACTGTTGGACACGATTGTGTGATTGGCGATTATTTTACCACCGCTCCGGCAGCTAACATTAGTGGTGATTGTCATTTTGGCGATGCTGTTTACTTTGGAACCAGTTCATCTGTTCGTCAGGGTATTTCAATATGCGATAATGTAACTATTGGTATGGGCGGCATTGTGGTTAAGCACATTACTGAACCAGGTGTTTACATTGGTAATCCGGT
>JBFHES010000321.1:0-4608 GCA_041584015.1 Bacteroidales bacterium | reverse complement strand
TCTTTATCTCTTCTTCTAAAGTAACTGCATAAGCTTCGAAAGACTGCCCTAATGTCATTGGAACAGCATCCTGCAACTGTGTACGTCCCATTTTTATCACATCGGCAAACTCAGTAGCTTTTACTTTTAACGATGCAATCAGCTGCTTCAATACCTCAACCAAGGTTTCGTTGCTTTTCATTAAAGCAATCTTAATAGCTGTAGGATACGCATCGTTGGTTGATTGCGAAAGATTGATGTGATTATTCGGATGACAATATTTGTACTCGCCTTTTTCGCGCCCCATAATCTCAAGCGCCCTGTTGGCAATTACTTCATTCGCATTCATGTTTGTTGAAGTACCAGCGCCCCCCTGGATCATATCAACAACAAAATGATAATGAAATTTTCCATTCATTATTTCGGAACAGGCCTGATCAATTGCGTTAGCAACAGGGTCGGACAATAAGCCTAACTCATGATTAGCCTTTGCAGCCGCCTTTTTAACGATAGCCAAACTCTCAATAAATAATGGATAAAAATTAAGCGTTACACCACTGATATTAAAATTCTCAATTGCCCGCAAGGTTTGAATTCCGTAATAACTTTCATACGACACGTTTCTGTTTCCAAGCAAATCATGTTCAACTCGTGTACGACCAGACTCATACTGCGCTGCAGAGTTTACTGCCCTGGCATTGGCATGCCTCATTCGGCGTGAAATTACCCGTGCAACATTGGATAATACCTTTACGGCGATTGATCCATTCTCATTAAAAAAGTCGACACCTAAAACCAATGTTGTTGTTTTAAGCAACGCTTTGGCGCTTGTTGAATGCGGAGAATTACCGGTTAATGATCCTTCACCCAGAAAATCCTGCTTGCTAAAAATCGATAACCTTTTAACCTCACCAAATGGTGTTTTTTTGGTAAGCTCTACCTCTCCATTATAAATCACGTAAATGTTCGTTCTCGAATCATTTTCATGAAACAGATAGCTATCTTTTTCAAAAGTCTGCTCCGTTATACTTCTGGTTAGAGTATCTAATTCTTTACTATTAAGTCCGCTAAAAAGCTCAATTTCTTTTATGAATTGATTTATTGAATTTGTATCCATATCTATTAATTTTATTCGTTTTCCCGCCCCCCGGCAGAACTTACAAATTTATTGCTTTTTACTATTATTTGAGATGATTGAGTAGGTTAAACAACAGCTATTTTACATAGTTCAATTATGACAAGCTGAGAAGTAGGGTGTTTAATTCTTTTATTATATTTGTTCAAATCTGATAAAAAACACATACTATCAACTATGAAAATCAGAACAGAGAAACTTGATCCAATTGATTTAGCAATCGTAAAGGAGCTTAAAGCAAGAAACTTACGTTGGTTACGAAAGCTGAGTCTCTACCTATCGATTATTCTGGGAGTTGTACTATTTATTCCTGCCGAAATTCTTTCCCTGCTAAAAAGAAGAACCCGCAACAGGGACATATCGGGTCAACTATTTTTTGAACTAGGTCCAATGAACGTTGTGTTTTTTATCATCATTCCGGCCATTATACTTCTCGTATTAGCCTACCTCTATATATTTCACATTCCTAAAATTAATAAAGATCTTAAATCACAGGAAAAAGAAATTGGAACGGTAAAAGTAAAAGAAGTAACACCACTTAGCGATAAAGACAAGAAGGATTTAATGGGAACAGCTGACCATATTATAAAATTTGAAGCCAATCCATTTAAGCTCTCAGAAAACTATTTTCTGGCACGAACAGAACCCAATTGGCTAAATGCAAAAAACTTTCAAGTTGAAGTAACTAAAATAACCAAACTAGAATTAAGGAGAGAATGCCTGATTGAATAATAAAAACATAATCCACTTTGCTATGACCAGAGCCGAACAAGTTACTATTTGTAAAACCTGTCTTAACCGAGAATTCAACCCTCAGAAAGGAATTATATGTACCCTTACAAAGGACATTGCCAATTTTAACACAAAATGCGAACATTACGCTGTAGATGAGCCCGCATTAAAAAAATCACTGGATCAAAGCACCATGTATGAAGATGAAATAACTAGCCAAAATGGGGCGAAAGACATGATATGGGGAGCATTATGGTTTACTGGTGGTTTGGTTGCAACGATAGCTGATTTTGGCTACATTTTTTATGGAGCTATTATTTACGGAGCGGTTAAAATGTTTTCTGCTATCCTAAAAAGCAAACAAGAAAATTAAATATTACCATACCTATTCCTTTTTACTTCTAAAAGTTGGCTAATAGATTGCGAATGAAGTAGACCTCGACAAAGAGGCAGCAATGATGAAAGAGAAACTATTTCTAAATGCTGAAGGCCTACTCGATATGAACATAACTATCCAAGAAAACTATCATCCCACTACAGGCCAAGGCTTAAACGCTCATCATTTCAGTTGGTCGGCTGCACATTTGCTCCTTTTGTTACAAGAAGAATAATTAGAGTGTGCTTAGTATTTCACTATTTTTTGGGAGGCAACCTGTTGCTCAAATACTAGTTGTACCACATAAGTTCCGGCAGCCACTTTACTTCCGTTATCGTTTGTACCGTCCCACGATAACTGGCCATTCACTGTTTCAAAAGATGAAAATGTTCGAATCACCCGACCATAGATATCACGAACCAGAGCTTGTTCCGCTTCTTGAAAACTATTCCATTCAATTTGCAGTTCGGCACTAAATGGATTTGGATAAGCTTTTACATTTAGCTTATTGGTAGCAAGTAGCTCATCAACACCAACAAAACCCAGATTTAAATAATCGGAAATTCCATGTAAAATAGCAAACGCGGTTTTATCATAAAAACCAGCGTCGGCACAGTTCATGTCTTCATAGGTAAGAGCCATTACACTTTCACCAAAATTCATCCACCACCAACTCTCCGGATACTGACTCGGTGTACTGCTTGTCCAGCTTTGATAATAAGTATATGGTTCAATACCACTGTAAAAATGGCTGCGCACCGATTCAATAAAATCTTCCTCTAAATCTGCGAAATATGGACTAGTACCATTTTCATGATGGTAAACGAAATAACGTTTACAAACGAATGCTGAATGCATGTTTAATGCCACCTCAATCGGATTAGTTTCTAACATTAAATCAGACAATCTGCTGCGCAAATGAACCACCTCTATTTCTGGCGTTGCTGCACTCCAGTTACTTTCAATATCTACATCATTGGCATTTTCACGCGCTTTCTCCAGCTCCACCCCATCAGGATTATACATAGGTACAATATGGAAAATACAGCGCTCCCGCAAATATGTTCCAATTGGCGATTCAGCAATAAGATAATTGATAATTTCATCGGTAACCCAAAACGATTGCACTTCGTTGGGATGTGTGCGTGCATGTATATAAATACGATGTTTAGCCGTTTTAACCGGGTCAGGATCGGTAATCGTTAATTCGTAAATCTCACGATTCTGAGTACTTTGACCTATGGAGTTTACTTGCACATAATTACCGGCTCCCCAACTTGATAAATCATTTAGTAAACTATCATAGCTATACCCCCAATGATCACCAAGCATTTCACTCATTGCCCTTACCTGAGCTGTATCGTATCCACATTTATCGTATTCATTGCTTCTTATATCTTGCCCAAAACTTAAGCTGATACTACAAACCAGACCGACTATTATTAAAAGGAATTTCATGCATTTAGTTTTTACAAAGATAAGGTATATCCCTACTTCCAGAAGAAAATGGCACCCAAAAAAGCAAACGATTTTAGCACTTTAAATGGAGCATTATTCAATCTCAATAAGGAATACAATGAATTGATGTACCTAAATTGATGAAGAAGAATTTGCACCGATTGAAGTACATGGCATAACACACAGTCTATTACTTATCAAACCCTTCCAGGTAGAAATTAGTTTTCTTTTGCTTTTTTTCCTTTCCATCAATATTATAAATAAAACTAAGGATAAAATATTGAGACTCGTTCTTGCGCCGATTCTTCTGGCTGTAGCTGTATCCAAGTGCATCTACAGCATCTAAATCAAGACCATATTTGTATGTATTAAATACATCGGAAATTTTAAAAATCAGCTGGCCTTTTTCATTCAGCACCTTTCTGCTAATCGCCAAATCGGCATAATAGCGATGAATATAAATACCCATTACCGACGGTAGTTTTGAGCGATAATGCCCGCTTAACTGAAGGGAGAACTTTGCAGGCATCTTAAAGCTTGTTGTCAAATTCATGTTCCAAGCCGTCTTTTCTGTACTGATACTATTTACACCATTTTCGCCTACCAACTGTGTTTTAAATAAATTTGCATTCGTATTCAGGCTCCACCATTTAAAAGGCTTGTAGGATAAACTAATCTCACTTCCCAAAAGTTGTGCTCTATCTAAATTCATAAATGTTACCAGCAGTGCGCTATCATTTGATGCAGCCTTAATTCTGGAAATTGCCTGATTGATACTTCGGTAATAGACAGAAATAAACCCTGAGAATTTCTGATGGATGAATCGGTTACCCACCTCAACCGAATTTACATACTCAGGTAACAAGTCAGGATTACCTCTATGCATGTTCAGGATATCAGCATACTCATCGGTAAACGGATTCAGCAT
>JBFHES010000320.1:0-4635 GCA_041584015.1 Bacteroidales bacterium | reverse complement strand
GGAGATGCGCAAACCTGGCGCTATGTACTTTGGGACATGGATGCAACTTTTGGTCATTATATAAACTACACTGGAATACCTAATACCAACCCTAATGCCGATCCATGTAATCCAGAGGGATTGAACGATCCCGGTAATCAGGGACACATTCCAATACTCAATGCTTTATCGTTAAACGAAACATTCCGTCAGTATTATGTTTCCAGATTTATCGATTTGTCAAATACAGTCTTTAACTGCGATTACATGCAAAACATGCTTGATAGTTTGATTGAGATTATTGAGCCGGAGATGGATGCACAATGTGCTAAATGGGGCGGAACATATGCAATTTGGCAAACTGAGGTTGAGGAGTTAAAGCAATTCATCGATCAGCGCTGCATTGATTTGTCTGATGGTTTGATCGATTGCTACGACTTAACCGGCCCATTTGATGTAATGTTTAAGGTAGAACCCGAAGGAATTGGTGAAATAAAAATCAACTCTATCTATCCAGATACTTATCCTTTTACCGGTACCTATTATGGAGATATTGACATACTTCTAAAAGCAGAAACTGAAGTATCCGGGTATGTTTTCGACCACTGGGAACTGCTCCACCACGGCACCTTCCCAACTATAACCGACCAAGAAGCATCTTTAAGTTTGCTGTCATCAGATACCATAATTGCTGTATTTGCAAACCCGGTGCCCATTGTAGACCTGGGCCTTGACACCGCAATTTGTGTTGGCAATACAATAACACTTAATGCAGGTAATCCAGACGCAAGCTACTCATGGAGCAACGGTTTTACAACACAATCTATTGAAGTTTCCACACCGGGAACTTACACAGTATCGGTTACCAACCAAGGATTTACAACAATTGATGAAATTGAAGTAGAGGTAAACAGCCCTCCTACTGTCGAGTTAGGTTCTGTTCAGCAGATTTGCCCTGGACAGCAAGTGTACTTATCGGGAGAAACAACAAATGCGCTTGAATACAATTGGTCCACGGCGGATTCCATTAGTGAAATTATCGTTTCGGATGCGGGCATGTATTTCCTCTCTGTTACCAATTTATGTGGAGAAGCAGTTGATTCAGTGTATATATCAGTTGGCTACTCGCCCTATGTTGAGCTTGGCGAAAACCTAATAATAGAGCCCGGAACCTCTGTTGTGCTGGATGCAACCTCCATTGAAGCCAGCTATCTATGGCACGATAATTCAACGGGGCCGTATTTCACAGCAAGTGAACCCGGACAGTATTGGGTAATTGTAACTAACTCATGCGGGTCGGCCTTCGACGACATTTCTCTTACCTATGAAACAGAGCTGATTATACCGAACTCGTTTACACCAAATGGCGATGGATTGAATGATGAATTTACCATCTATGCGAAAGGTATTGCGGATGAGGACTTCCTGTTGCAGATATTCGACCGATTGGGGGCACTGGTATTTGAGACGAAAGATATAAACGACAGCTGGGATGGCATAATAAATAGCGATATAACGGCAAGCAATGTATTCATCTTTGTGTTAGACTACAAGGATTTGCTAGGAGAAACGTTCCATAAAACGGGAACCGTCACGGTGCTGCTTAGATAAAAAAATAGCCTGGCAATCATGCCAGGCTATTTTTTTAGATCTCTATTTATCAAAATTAAAAATCTTCTATTGCCGGAAACGAAACGGTAAATACTTTGGTTAGCTCCTTAATCTGCAAAGCATCCCTACTTTCTATCTGACCTAAATAGATGTACTTAATTTTATTCTTAATTTTAATTTTTATCGCATTAGGTGAAAGCTCTATGTTCTCAACGTAAAACTCGGTTCCCTTACGCATCATACGTCGCTTGTCTTTTGAATCAAATACTAAATTAAAATCAATATAGTTGCTACTACCATGCTCAACCTCAATTATTCCTTCAAATGCAGGAATTAGATAATCTTGTTTCAAGGTAAGAACAGTTCCATCAGGAATGGTAGACATTTTATCTTCAAGGCTTTGAGCGAACAGCGTTGTAAACCCAATCGTTAATGTTAGAAGTAGTAATAAACGTTTCATATGCTTTTTTTAAATAATTTCATGAAGTATTGAAAAACAAAAATAAAAATCTCTTGCTATTAAACTGAAAAAAATAGAACATTTTTAACAAGTACCATTATTTGACATTGATACAAACAATAAGGAAATGTTTACGAACTAGCCCTTGTCATACAATTATTCATGTTAAATTTGACTATCAAGATTTAGAACACACCCACATGAGTAAACTCAAAATATACAAGGCCTCTGCTGGATCGGGCAAAACCTTTAAGTTAACAGAGGAATACCTTAAGCTTATTTTCAGTAACGAAACCAATTACATGTCAACCCTTGCTGTAACCTTCACGAACAAGGCTACGGAGGAAATGAAGAAACGAATACTTGGGGAGCTTTATAAGCTATCAACCGAAGAGCCTTCAGATTATCTGCCAATACTTTGCAGCGAGCTAAACCTTGATGAAATGCAGGTAGCTGCAAAAGCCAAACATCTACTCGAGAAAATATTGCATAATTACTCAAGGTTCTCGATTGATACCATTGATAGTTTTTTTCAAAAGGTGGTACGTTCATTCGCAAAAGAACTAGGTATTTATGAATCAATAAATCTTGAACTCGACAATTCAGCAGTTTTAGATGACGCTACCGATGAACTTATTTTGAACATTGATGCACACCCCGAACTTAAAACATGGCTTATACAGTTCATCGATTCTAGAATAAAAGACAATAAAAGCTGGAAAATAAAAACCGAAATTCACAATCTGGGGCAAGAATTGTTTAAAGAAGAATTCAGGAGCGAAAGCGAACTTTTCTTAAAACGCCTAAACGACAAGACATTTTTAAACAAATACTTAAGCACACTTAAAACCACCATAACCAATTTTGATAATCACTTAAAAAAGCTGGGAACCGAAGGCCTTGAAATGATAAAAAGCCATGGTCTTGAAATTTCTGATTTTAAAGGTGGCAAAAATAGCTTTATCAAGTTCTTTGCAAATATTAAAACGGGCAACTATAATATTACACAAACAACCCGCAAAGCAATTGACGAGCCCGACAATTGGCAAACAAAAACCTCCAACAAACGAGATCAAATACAAACGGCATTTCATGCAGGCTTGAATAAGCTTTTAGCTTCTACCATTCAATACATTGATGAAGAAGGTTTATTGTACAATTCGGCAATTGAGCTAACCAGGTATTTTCACACCCTTGGAATTTTAGGAGACATTGCCCGCTCCATTAAAGAATTAACCAACGACAAAGGAATATTCCTGCTTTCGGAAACAACCCGTTTGCTAAATGAAATGATAAAAGAAACTGATGCACCGTTCATCTACGAGAAAATCGGTCATAGGTATAAGCACATATTAATTGATGAATTTCAGGATACCTCAAAAATTCAGTGGGAGAATTTCAAACCATTGCTGAATAATAGCTTAAGTGAAAACCAGCTAAGCCTGGTGGTTGGCGATGTTAAACAATCCATATACCGATGGAGAAATGGCGATTGGAAGATATTGGCCTCAGACATCTACAAAGAATTTAATCATTACGGTATATCATCAAATTCATTGGCAACCAATTATCGAAGCAAGAAGAATGTTGTGCTTTTCAACAACTCAATATTCACAGCAATTCCATCCATACTGTATGATCAATTACAGGAGCTAACCGGCAACGATGCATTATTAAATGATTTATGCAATGATTTTAAAGGAGCATTCTCCGATGCCATTCAGTCGACACCAGAAAAAATAAGCGCAGAGAAAGCCGGTTACATAAATGTTAACTTAGTAGAAAGCACCGATGAACAGGAATGGAAAGACCAAGTGCTAGATGGCTTACCTAAGCTGATAATGGAGTTGCAGGACAAAGGATTTAAAGCCAGCGAAATTGCATTTTTAACCAGAACGTCGCGCGAAGGAAATATGATCGCAAACTTCTTACTAGATTATAAGAGTCTTCAGCAACCGGACTCAAAATACAGTTTCGATTTTATTTCCAACGACACCTTATTTCTCTCCAGTTCAGACAAGATACGACTCATAATTGCTGTTTTAGCCTATTTCAATAATAAGCAAGACTATATTGCCCGGGCCGAAATCCTACAGTTTGTGCATCAGAATTCCACCGCCCACACCGATGGATTTCAACTTTTTGATATTGCTAAAAGCGATCAACAATTTCCTGAGCATCTACCTGACGGTTTTGACAAATTGATTGAAGCATTGCACAAACGTTCTATTTTCGAGAATATAGAGCGCATCATAGCATTTTTCAATTTGCACGAATCGCCTGACGGATTAGTTTTTCTGGAAACCTTTCAGGATTGGGTACTTGATGTATCATCAAAGAAAAACCTGGATATTGCAAAATTCTTACGACAATGGGATGAAAAAGGTAAGAATGTAAAAATTTCGCTTCCATCCGGGCAAGAGGCAATGCAGATTTTAACCATTCATAAATCGAAAGGTATAGAATTCGAAATAGTGATTATACCGTTCTGTGATTGGAACATCGATCACGATGCCTTCCAAACAAATGTACTTTGGTGCAAAACAGACATTAGCCCGTTTGATGAACTTGAATTACTTCCTGTG
>JBFHES010000319.1:0-4670 GCA_041584015.1 Bacteroidales bacterium | reverse complement strand
GGCTTCACAGCAATTAACGAAACGGTATGTGTTATTATTAAAAACAATGGTACCAATACTTGTGCTAATTTTCTAATTAACTATGAGATTTCTTGTGCCATGTCTGTTACTGAAATTGTAACTGCAACAATAGCACCCGGCGACACCTACACCTATTGCTTTGCAATTCCTTTTAGTACCTATGGATGCAATGGACCGATGCCTATTCCATTTCACTTAGAAGTATATACATCACATTGGAATGATGGCAATCTAAATAATGACACCATAAGCCTTGGCCCAAATTATTGGAATGGACTTTATCCTCAATGGTGCCCGTCGCAAGCACTTAACGAAGGCCATCAGGAAATAACACAATTTCAAGTGGGGTCGTTTATTAACACCAGCCAGCCATCAAACTCTTATCAATATACTTACAATGTTTTCCCGAGACCTCAACTTCAGGTTGGCGAAAGTTTCAATTTCAATATAATAAGCAATTATGCACCCGGAAATACCATTCAAAACAATTGTTATTTAAAAGCCTATGCCGACTGGAACGCCGACGGTGTTTTTGACGAATCTACAAACGAACTATTCTATAATGCACCGCAATTATCTTCGGACACTGCAAGTGGAATAATCACCGTTCCTCTAAATGCAAATCTGGGAACAACTCAAATAAGGCTTGTTTTTAGCGAAGTTAGCAGCGACAGTCTCGTTGCAGCTTGTGGCACCTATGCTTATGGCGAAACAGAGAATTACTATTTTCACATTGGCGATTCAGCAGTATACGATGCATCCGTATCAAGCATTGCATCTCCAACAATATTTGAAAGCCCGGGCAAACAAGCGGTTATAATTAATATCGAGAATAATGGTACCACTACGATCTCAAACCTACCCGTTTCTTTTAGTTTTAATGGTGTGAGTTCAGCTACAGAAATTATTAGCGATATCATATTTCCGGGTATGAGTTACATCCACCAGTTTCAAGACAGCGCCTATCTTGACATCTGGAATGGACCTTCAGCATATAATATCTGTGCAGCAATCGACCTGCTTGACTCGAACCTTACAAATAACCAGTTTTGCAAGGAAATAGATTATTCAAGCATGTTTTGCCAAACGGCCATTGATTATGGTCAGGTAAACGACACTGCTCAAACCATTCCTGTAACTTATGATGAACATTGGTTTCGTTTTGTTAATCCAACAGTCAATGATATAAGTCTTAGCTTATCGGGGTTTAACAATAATGTTGAAATAGCAATCTTCGAGCATTGCAATACGCTAACGCCTCTTTATTTTAGTTATTCTCTTCCTAGCCCCATTGAACTTGAGGCGCCAATGCTACAAGCAGGTGAGTACTTTGTACGTATTGCAGGCTCGATGTTTAATGCTGGCGTATATAATCTTGAAATAACTGCACCAATCACCTACTATTCCTGCACAGGAACCATCACCAACAATTTATGTTATGCTGGTTCTTTGGGAGCAGTTGATATAGTATTAATCCCAGACTCCACAGGTATTATGGCATCGGGTCCGCATACCTTTGCCTGGTCCAATGGCGACAGCACCCAATCTATTAATGCACTAAATGCCGGAACCTATATCCTTACCATTACCGATGGTCTCAATCAAACATTTATCGACACTTTTATAATTACGGAAGGAACTCAAATTTCAAACAGCATTGTAAAAAGTGATGTAACAACACTGGGAGGAAACGACGGCGAAGTAAGTATTACAACCACAGGCGGCCTTGCTCCATATACTTACAATTGGAATATTGGAGCAAGTGCGCAAAGTCTCAACCACCTGTATGCCGGACAATACCTAATAACTGTTACTGATTCAATCGGCTGTCAGGAAAATGCAGCAGCAGAAATAACTTCCCCTATTCCTCCGGGTTGGGAAGTCACCAATACCTTAACTCCATCAACTATATATATTGAGAACAACCATTGTATCACTTTAAACAATACCGCCCTGGCTTTGGGTAGCTTGATTGGAGCTTTTTACGAGGATGCCGGACAACTGGTTTGTGCGGGTTATATCTTCTGGAACAGCGGAGATGCCTATTTAACCGTTAACATTAGCGATCCGGGCATGAATAATGGAATGCCTCCTAATACGATTTATAAATGGCAGGTTTACGATGTACAAAGCAATGCCAACTACGAGGCACATGTTTGTACAAGTGAAGATTTTATAACAGCCGTTGAATATCCACTTGCTAACAATACATCAATTTATTGTGTTAAGGCAAGAAGCTCTTACAAACAGACCGTGGAGTTATTATCTGGCTGGAGCATGTTTGGTTTATATGTTGATTCTTACAATCCCAATGCTGTGGATCTATTTGCACCCATTGTAAGCCAATTAGCAATTCTTAAAGATGAAAATGGATTGGCCTATTGGCCAGCATACAATGTCAATTTAATTGGCGATTTGCAGGTTGGCAAGGGATATCAGGCTAAAATGTATAGTGCCCAGGATTTAGAAGTTGAGGGAGATTTTATTTACCCGGAAACCATACCGCTACATTTCGAGGCAGGTTGGCGCATATTAGGTTATTACACAACAAGTCCTCAGAATCCAGAGGAATTATTTAATTGCTTTGGCTGGCTCCCGTGCTCAATTGATATTATAAAGAACGAATATGGGCAAATTTATTGGTCCTTTTATGCATTAAATACAATAGGTATGTTAATGCCTGGTGAAGGTTACCAAGTTCACTCAAACTGGTCAGAAGACTATTCATTACTTCCTCATTCTTGCGACCATTAAAAACTACGACTATGAAAAATATAACTATTAATATAATATTTCTTCTTTGCTGCTTAAGCATTACAAACCTTAACGCACAGCTAGTTATTAGCGATTCCATTTCCAACAACACTTGTGCAGGAATGTGCAATGGCGCTATCGACATTAGTGTATCTGGTGGCGTATTACCTTACACTTATAACTGGTCGAATGGCGCTTCATCTGAAGACCTCAATGGTATATGTGATGGAACCTACAATGTTACCGTAAGCGATTCAATTGCCAGTTTATCATTTGACCTACCATGGACCTATACACTTACTGGAGACAACCATACTGTATTAATTCAGAGTGGGATCGGCTTAATAAATAGCCAAGCATTAGACAGTGGCGATTATATAGGGGCATTCTTTACCGATAGTACCACTCAGCACTGTGGCGGATATATATTATGGCCCGGATCAACAACAGCAGTTTCCGTATGGGGAGAAAATCCCAGCAGCCCTGCTAAAGATGGATTCGCTACAGGTGAAGCTTTTATATGGAAGGTATGGAAAGCAAACGATGGATCTATTGTAGATATGACAGCCACCTATCAATTTGGCCCCGACACTTATATATTGAATGGTCAGTCAGCTTTAGCATCATTAAATGGTACTTACACACCGCTACCTCCTGGATCAAGTATTACGGCTTCCTATAATCTTATTCCCAACACAACAATGACTATCGCTGCCGACCTCTCTAATTATGGAGGCTACGGAGTAAGTGCCTATGGTATGTACGATAGTTATATTGATTTAACAATTAGTGGAGGAACGGCTCCATTTAGTTTCGTCTGGTCGAACAGTCAAACAAGCGAAGACTTAATGAACCTTGCCGCTGGAACCTATTATGTAACTGTTACCGATGTGAACGGATGTTTGCTTATGGATAGTTTTCTGATTTCGCAACCTCCCCCTTTAAGTATTGACGCTGTTGTTATCTCTGATTACTCAGGTTATGGCGTTTCGGCTATTGGGGCAAGTGACGGTTTTATAGACATTACAGTTAGCGGTGGTGTTCCACCAATAAGTTATTTATGGTCTAATGGTGATACAAGCGAAGACTTACAGAACCTGGCCGCAGGAACTTATGTAGTAATCATAAGCGATTCCAGTGGCGCACAGGTATCGCAAACTTTTCTTATAACTGAGCTAGTCATCCTTCCATTAACAAGTTCGGGAATGATTATAAATAATCTATGTAACGACTCTTGCAACGGTTCCATTAGTTTAGCTGTAAGTGGCGGAACTCCTCCTTACAGCTATGAATGGTCGAACGGCGCTTCAAGCCAAGATCTGGCAGGATTATGCGACGGAAATTATAGTGTAACAATAAGTGATATAAATGCTACACAGCCAAGTTTACCTTGGAGTTATTACATCACCGGACAAAGTCATGTGGTGGGGGTAATAAATACGAGTGCCTGTTTAATAAACAACCTACCACTGGATAGTGGTGATTATGTTGGCGCCTTTTTTACGGATAATGGAGTGCAGCACTGCGGAGGATATACTCAATGGTCCGGTTCTACTGCTGTCCTTTCTATTTGGGGCGACGATCCATACTCATCGCTTAAAGATGGCTTTGCAAGTGGTGAAACACTTATTTGGAAAGCATGGAAAGCAAGCAATGGGGTAAGTGTTGGTCTTGCAGCAAGTTATACATCAGGGCCTGACTATTACCAAACGAACAGTAATTCGATCTTATCATCACTTATCGGCTCATACATTCCGCCACCTTCCAATAGCATTACGGAAACATTTACAATTTCATCTCCGCCTAATTTTTATCATTCATTTATGCTCTCAAATTATGGTGGCTATAACATTAGTGCAACTGGCTTAAGTGATGGTTCCATTGACATTACATCT
>JBFHES010000318.1:0-4682 GCA_041584015.1 Bacteroidales bacterium | reverse complement strand
GCTCCTGCTTACACATTCAATAAAAAGAATGTAGTCGGTTTGGCAGCTTTCAAATCATACGTAGGAATTTGGTTTCATCAAGGTGTGTTTTTAAGCGATGAAGCAAAGGTGTTAATGAATGCACAGGATGGAAAAACGAAAGCATTACGACAATGGCGATTCAACAGTATTGATGAAATAAAGCCTGATTTGATTAAAGCCTATATTCAGGAAGCAATACAAAATCAAAAAGACGGCAAAGAATTAAAAATAGAGCGAAACACCAGCCTTGAGCTACCTGAGCTTTTACAAAAAGAACTAACTGCTAACAAAGAACTCAGACTTGCCTTTGAGGCTTTTACTCCGGGAAAAAAGCGCGAGTTTGCCGAGCACATCTCTGAAGCAAAGCGCGAAGAAACCAAGCTTAAACGTTTAGATAAGATTATTCCGATGATTACGGCCGGCATTGGCTTGCATGACAAATACCGTAATTGTTAAGCTCTGCGGAAGTAGACCAAACGTACAAGCATTAACGTTCCTCGTAAAATTCTGCACGATCAATTGCCTCGCCTATTACAAAGCTTAGCAGTACCCATAGCTCCAAATGAGCAGGTTCAATCCACCAAAGTATCAGTGGGATGGTCAGCAGTAAATCAAGACGCAAGGAGGCCAATCCCTTCTGCCAGTTGTTATGCACACTCCATTTGCGATATTTTCTACTGGCATAAAGAACAAGCTTTAAAGCGCCAAGCATCAGCCAAAGGTTTGGCAAACTCAGCAGGAATGCAGACAGGAATAATCCAGTGAGAATGGTATGGGCACTGTGCAATTTTGTAGCGTGTTCTTTTCCAAGAACATGATACACCATATCTATGGCAATGAGCAGTAATAGACCAATTACTACAGCTACCCAGCCCAGAAGAATATGCTCATAAATGAATGAGACACTAGCAGCAATGGAAAATAGGGTAAAGAATAAAACCTCGCGGCTTAACCATGAACGAGCCAGATTAATGAACGATCGATAAGCCCGAAACACCTTCCCTAAATGAAATAGACTAAAAGCGAACGCCGTTACAAGGCCTCCTATAAACAACCATTTATCAATGGCGATCACTTGAAATTGATGCGAAACAAATAACACAAACAATAGCGTTGACATAAAACTAAACAGTGCAAGACTCCAATCTTTTCTCAACGATAGCTTCTTTCGAGGTGTTAGAGGAACTTCCTCATCAGTCTTATTATGCTTTAATGCATCTGTCACTTCTCGTGGAAGCAACACAAGCGATCGCCGCTCAATTAGTTTGAGCCTTGGATTCAGGTCATAGTTTGGCAGAATGCGCTCATCACTTACTATTGGCTCATCAGCATCAATTCGCTGAAAGCTAAGGGCACCGGTTGGGCAAAGTTTGGTGCATGCGGGATTCCACTCCTCCTCCTCTTCTAGTTTATGTACACAAAAAGTACATTTATGGATAATGCCTTTTACAGCAGCATACTTTGGTGCATCGTAAGGGCAGGCCCAGGTGCAATACTTGCACCCAATGCATTTTTGATCATCAATAAGAATAGCGCCAGATGCTTCATCACGCGTATATGCATTTGCCGGGCAATTAATCATGCATACGGCAGTTTCGCAATGATTACAGGCAATGGATAAATTCAATGCAGGAATATTCGGCTGATCGGTGCCACTATTTGCATGCACCATTCTCCAATTATTATTTGGCTTTAAGTTATTCTCAAAATTACAGGCCAATACACAAGCGTGACAAGCCCCGCACTTGTTGGTGTCAAAAACAAATATGTTCCGCTCCTGACTCATAATTTCTCCAGCTCTACACAGTTATCATGAAAGGCTGTACCGTGCCCCATATCCGTTTCTCTGCCTTTCGATAAAAAATTCACACAACCCTCATGGTGCCACAAACCATTAAAGATACTTATGCAGGATTTCTTTATTCCTGCATCAACTCGCGCTTTCATATGAATTTCGCCACGCTCATTAAATATCCGCACTTTATCTTCAGAATTAATATTGCGCTTAGCTGCATCTTCCGGATGCATGTAGACAAACATTTCTCCGGCAACCGCCTCAATTTGTTTTAGATTACCAAACTGCGAATGGATTCTATTTTTTGTATTTGGACTTAACACCATTAGTGGGTACACCTTTGAACTCTTTTCCTGCAAAGGCTCGTAGCTTGGCAATGCGGCTACCGACCAATTTTCCAGGGCACTTTCAGACAGTAATTCAATTTTACCGGACGGAGTATTGAATTGCAAATCCTGAAATACAATTTGTTTATGCGAATCAGCCAATAGTGGCCCCTCTGTAAGTCTATCCCAGCTTAGCTCCGGAAAGCGGTTCAATTGTTCCTTTAAATATTCAACTGCATTTTTATCTCCGGGCTGTAAACACGCTTCGCCAATGAGCTGCTCATCAAAGTCTAACTTTTTTGCCAGCTGATAATAAATATCTGTCTCCGGCTTTACCTCACCTTGCGGCTCACATACTTTTGGTTTTAATTGCACATAAGGATTCCAGTATGAACCAATAATATCTGTCTGCTCAAACATGTTCTTAGCAGGAAGAACAATATCTGCTAATTGAGCAGTATCAGTCATAAATTGCTCAACCACCACACAAAAGTCAAGTTTTTCAAAAGCCTGCTTTACTGTGTTCGTATCCGGATTTTGCGTTAATGGGTTTCCACGTTCTACCCAAGCCATTTTTAAGGCTGGAGCAGTTTGTGCCAACATCTCCTCACCCAGCCTTGCAGTAGGAATGCTTCTTCTAAAAAGCCCATCAGTAGTTGCATTTGGGTAATATGTAGCAGGTTCCTTTATTTCATCAAATACGTAACTCTGTAAATTAGCATAATGAAAGTTGCCGCCAGACTTGCCAATATTTCCGGTAAGGATCTGAAGCGCCAGCAAGCACCTGATGGTTTGGCCACCATTACTAAATCGCTGCATGCCGTAACCAGGAACAATCGTCATTGGCTGCACATTGCCCATTAACTCAGCTAAATATTTTATCACAGGAACCGGCACTCCCGTCTCAGCTGCAACAAAGTCCAGGGTATAGGTTTCCAGTGATTGAGCGAACGCCTGAAATCCCAGCACATGTTCATCAATAAATCCTTGGTCTATCTGTCTGGTTCCAATCAGGTATTTGGCAATTCCCAAAGCAAGGGCTGCATCTGTTCCCGGATTAATTGGAATGTGTAAATCTGCCTTGGTAGCTGTTTCTGTTCTACGAGGATCGATAACCACCACCAGTGCGCCGTGCTCCTGGGCTTGCTGGATGGGAATCATCTGCTGGATATTTGTTTCAGCTGCATTCTTTCCCCAGAGCACAATCAATTTAGAATTCGCCAAATCCCAGGGTGCATTGTGTTCGTTGCTACCAAGTGTTAAGCGCACCGCCTCCAGACCAGCTGGCCAGCATAAATTACCGTAAGTAGTTGTTGCACCGCCAAAAGCTTTCCAGAACTTTGTACTAAAAGCATTCAGCATTCCAGCCATTCCGCTGGCTGCATAGAACAAAACACTATGTGGTCCAAACTCGTCCTTGAAGAAACGAAGCTTTGCTGCAATCTCGTCAACTGCCTCGTCCCAGCTTATGCGCTCAAACGTGTTACGCTCTTTATTCTTTCGCAAGGGATATAAGAGCCGATCCGGTGAATTACTCCTTTCCAGATAAGCCAGCCCCTTAAGGCAAACACCTTCAGGTGTAGCTTGATTTGATGGATGAGGTTCAATTCCAACCACCTTTCCTTCTTGCACCTTCACATTAAAGGAGCAGCTACTGTAACAGTTGCGCGGACATGCAGTTGAGATTGTCTTCATAAACCTGTTCTTTATCTCACGAAAATAACCATTCTCAGTTTTAGAATTGTTCCATATTAATCAGTCTAACATGCCAAGAAGTAAACAGCCATTAAAAAAAGTCGTAACTTACTCACACTATTAGGCATAAAAACATTGAATATGAAAACAAGCACCTTCCTACTATTGGTTTTACTAATTCTTACATCCTGTCAACCTAAAACGGATTTTAATGAACTAAATCTTGAAAATTATTTCTTCAAGTTAGTAGACTTTAAGACAACCAAGGTGCTTATTTACGATGTGGACAGTGCTGGAATACAAAGCCATATTTATTATCAAATAGAACAATCTGCAAGCGACCAGCTAAAAATCACTAAATATGATAATCTTTTCAGACCGAGCGAATATCAGGTTTTCACCTACAAGCCTGAAGGTATTTATTTAAGCAGTGGTGGTTTTATGGATGATCACAAAAATGGTGAATGGACGGCCATTGATATCGTAAAGCCTTATGTATTTCCTTTGCTTGATGCCAACCGGACAATAGCAACTGAAAATGTTTTTTACTATGAAGAAAAGCGCTTTAAGGTGCGCGATCTGGGGACGATGAAGTTTGAAAAACTAATAACCAGACACATTAATAACGAAGAACACAATATTATAGTAGCGAAAGCTAATGTTACCAGAACCTTTGTTGAGAGCGGCGATACGGCAGATACGAAAATTAGAACTGAAGCCTGGTATCTTGAAAACTTTGGTGTTTACAAACTCAGTGCTCATTTCCCTAAATGGCACTATACCGAAAAATTTAAACAAAACATAAGCTTCTCTGAATTTGAAGAACTGAGATTCGCAGATTAGGT
>JBFHES010000317.1:0-4700 GCA_041584015.1 Bacteroidales bacterium | reverse complement strand
TTTGATTTACATATCTATTTCATGGTTAGTTGGTATAGTATTGATTATATATTTAGTGTTTTTTTATTTTTCATATAAGTGATGTATATCAACTACAACGCCCCTCGCTCGGCGAAGTTTTCAAACTTGGTCGAATGAGATAGCGGTTTTTATCGCAATTATTATTAAAGAAAGGAATACGATATAATCGTTAATACAAATAGTCACAACTGATGCAAGAACAATACAACCAATACCACAGCCCATATGTTGGCATGGGAAACAACCCCATAAGCGGTGTCGATCCCAACGGAGGCAGCAGCATTAGCCAGGCGCAATATTGGCAACAAGGATTCAGGAGTAAAAGCTGGCAAAGCAAATTAGGTGAAGCTGGAATTTTTGGATACGAAGATGCAAGGCCTTTTTTAAAAACACCAATGGAAAGGTTTTATGCTACAATGATGTATGAAGCGGTACGCTATCGCAATAATATGACAGCATTTGATAACTTTTGGGGATGGTACAACTCACGATTCGAAATATCTCCATTGGATGAAGAACTGAATGCACTAATTGCAGAGCAAGCCGCAAACGCACGAACAGCACTAGACGCTAGTGATGCAGGTCGTTCTTCTCCTTCTAAGATTAATGCTCCCAGAACTGTATTGCAAAAAGTGCCTGCGGAGCCAGTTCGTCCAGTTCATCCACTAAGCAGTATTGGCTTTTCTCTAGTCAGTGCCGCTATCCAGGAGGAGAATCTTAATCTTGTCAATGTTAACATGGAGTCCTCATCTAATGTTGCTAGTTCGCAAGGAGATATCAACTCAACTAATACAGGGTCACCAGATTGGGTAAATACTACAAGTACAGTTTTAACTGCTTCTGGTATTGGAAGGAATGCAAAATCTGGTTTAATTGATATTGCTGCGAAGTCAGACCCGAGTATCAATAACCTGAAGTATGTAAAAGGATTAAATGCAGTTGGTAAATTTACAGGAGCTACCAGTGCTGTATTTGCATGGACGGATTATGCTAATAATCCGACAACAGGAAATCTCATACAGACTGTATCAAGTACAGGATTGGTTTTTGTCAGAGTAAATCCATTTGTCGGCCTTGGGTTAGGTATACTTGACGTTACTGGAGCTTCTGATTATCTATATGACCAGCTTGGAAATACAATTGATAATTTTTAAGAGATGAAAAAAACATTAGAATTTGTTCTATATCTGTTTTATAAATATTATGACAAAGGAAGCACTAAAGTAATTGCATATCAAAGTGCTTTAATTGCTGCTTCAGTCCTTTTGTTTATGAATATTATGGCAATATTAATTGCATTAGATATTGATATAAACAAGGTGTTTCCTGTAATTGAGACACACGGAAGGCTAATTAAATTTATATCTAGTGCTTTGTTGTGGCTGCCTTTTTATCTGATATTTAGATATGCATTCAAGGAGGAAAATCTATTGAAGCTAGAAGTGTCAAAGCGAAAACAATCCGTAGGAGGTTTACTTTTGATTTTCTACATACTATTATCAATAGTGTTATTGGTATTTGTAATAAAATTGAAGGCTTGATTTTAAGATAACTTTAAAGGTCTAAAAGCCCATCGCTCGGCGAAGTTTACAAACTTGGTCGAATGAGATAGCGGTTTTTATCGCAATTATTATTAAAGGGTAGGAATCCCATATAATCGTCAATACAAATAGTCACAACTGATGCAAAAACAATCTATAAGCTGTACTTACTGAATAATAAAATGGTAATGACACCATTACTTTTCATTTTTAACATCCAGATTAGTACATCTCAAGACATTACAATTTCATTTCCTGCCTTTGCAGGAATACGAACCAATCGATATCGATTACTCATTCCTTAAGGCACCAATAACTTTCAACCTTCTAATCTGAACCAATGCAATTACCCAAACCCAAAGCAAGGCATTTGTAATAATACCAACTATCAACCAAAGAATAAAGCTTAACGAGATATCAATATTCACACTTAGCAAAGCTGGTAATACTGCCAACAGGGCTGTTCCAGTTCCGGCAAGAATTGAATAAATAACCAACAGACCGTATTCTGTCAATAACATTTGTATGATTTTGCTTTGCGATATTCCGGTAGCTATCATTACCGCCAGTTCTTTGCTCCTCTCCAAAATACTGCGTGCCAAAACAATTGCTAATCCAATGGTTCCAAGCAATAATCCCAATGCGCCCAACACAAGAAAGATAGTGAGATATGTATTTTCGACAGTTTTAAATTCAGCCAGTTTTTCTGCTGTTCCAGAAACTTCAAAACCATAATCTCGGAATGACCTTATTAATGATGCTTGCATTTCATCTTGTTGTGCAGGTTCACCTTCAATCAAAAACCAGGATGTTCCGCTGTGCGACGGGAACTCTTCAAGAAACAAACTTTCGTCGATGATTATGTTTCCTTGAAAAACAGAACCGGCAAGTCCACCAATTAGCAATAAATTGAATTGTTCTCCTGCTTCATTTAAATACGTAAGCGTATCGCCAACCTTTTTGCCCAAGCCCCACTGAATTACGGTTTGATCAGCAATGGCAGGAATGAATTCATTGATCTTTGTTTGGAGCGAGCTCCAGGGCATATCCGTATTTAAATCTTCAGTTTTAGTGGCAAAAGAAAACCGTCCTTCCAGTTTATTCGGATCTACCGCTATTATTCGTGCATTCGAAATTCGGTTCAAGTTCAAACAACTGGCATCGTCGCCTGCGTGTTCTCTAAACTGCACAAACGCTGCATCAATATTCAGATCGTATTTTTGCCGAACTTCTGCTTTGTTTAAATCTTCCAAAATAGGGATGGTACTTTCAGCCATTAAAGAATAAGCTCCGGTTCCACTAGTTTTGCTGCTCGCGTTTAAGAAAAGGTCTTTTCTATTCGCTCCCGTCGAAACAACCAGAAAACTTCCAATGCTCAGCAATAAAATCACCATTAATGATCTGGTTCTGTTTCGTTTTAAATTTGAATATGCCAGCGATGAGCTACTTATCGCCCTTTTCAATTTTCCTTTTCGTAGCAATAAAAGATTTGCAAATAGAATGGCAGCAATCAATAACAATCCACCTATCCCGAAAAACGCTCCGGCATTTAATTGGCTTGATGAGCTGAGCTCGGTTCCAAGCAGACCTAATGCAGCACCTGTCATCAGAAAGAACACAAACCACTGAATTTTCCTCAATAGTTTGCTTGGCTGTTTGCTTTGTTTCTTTTGCATCTCCACCACATTCCGCTTAAGCAAACGGTTCAGAGAAATCCACATGGTACCAACAGCCATCAACAAACTCACAACAAAGCCAATCACCAACGATTTGGCAGTTATTAACACTTCGAGCACATCCGTTCTTACAATATCTTGCCAAACCCGATTAAGTCCGTAAAACACCAACTTGTTGTAGGCAAGAGCCAGGAGCAATCCTAAGACAGTTCCAATAACAGCTACTATAAATCCTTCGCTTAAATATATGTTGCGTATTGTTTTGCGGTTAAAACCCAAAGCAGATAAATGACCAATTTGTGATCGACGTTGCTCAATGTTCAGTAAAAAAAGTAACGAGGTCAGCAACAAACCCGAAACAATTATGAAGAAACTCAGGCCGATAAACAGTGAACTAAAGTCTGTTCCATTTTTAGCAGCAAAAGCAGCTTCGCCTTTAACTGGATTAATCTTGAATCCAGCCGTCTCAGGAAGAATAATTTTTCGAAGAGTAGCGTCTATATCATTCTTCAAATAATCCCCTCCGTTCAGCGTAAACCCGGTTAAACTTCCAAAACGATTGCTCCATAAACTTTTAGCCTGAGTCAGGTTTATAAAGGCCTTCGGCGTTGCTCCATAGGTATACCAGTATTCTTCATCCTTATCACGAATGCTCTCCAGATCAATAGGAATACCCGTCTCCCACTCGCTGCATTTTTCGGTATCGGATAAACCCGGGATCTCAGGAACAAGTTTTTGGTCTTCTGTTTGATTTTCAACTGCAAATACTCCATCAACAACCAAAGCAATAGATTTTGTTTCAAGGTCGCGTAATGGACCAATCACAAAATATTCCAACTTCAGCGTATCACCAATTGAGGCATTCAGATCATCTGCTAACCAGCTATTGATTGTAATTCTGTCCTCTTTTAGTCCCTCATCATAAGTCGAAACAAAAGAGTAGGGAACTGATTTGTTCTCAAATTGAATGGAGTTTGCAAAATACGTAAGTATAGGTCGAGCAAGATTAAATTCACTCGCAATGACATCGGCAATCTTGTCATCAATAAAGACTTGTTCCGAGCCAATTACCCATATTTGTTGATTGTCTTCCGAAGCATTGAGTGTTATTCCAATATCCTCAAGCGAAGTATTAGCCGATAATATTTCTTCCAGCTTAGATCCATCAGAGGTTTTTAATAAAACATGATTAGCCCTGCCTTCCAACTCCATCAATTCGTTCAACCAATTTATGGAAACAAAAACATTAAACGGTGCTGTCTGCGAATTTCGTAGTCCGAACCTTCCCATTTCCTCCGTTTCCAGAATTTTGGCAACGGTAACACGTCGGCTCACAAGCTGATCATCGGCTGCGACAAATGGCGTATTCAAGGGCATCAGGCTGGCTTTTTCCATTTTCAACACAAAGCTGCTCCCTATTTCAAGATTCATGCGGGTTGCGAAGTTTCTGGAAACCATAACT
>JBFHES010000316.1:0-4714 GCA_041584015.1 Bacteroidales bacterium | reverse complement strand
TACGAAAATTAACTACCGGCCAGGATTCCTGCAATGGCAATTCTAATCTCTTCGTAGGAAAAATCATCGCCAAGTTCGCGTTTTAATTCAAGCAGTTTGATGGAGTCAATCTTCTTTTTGGCGGCCCAAATAAGTTCAAACCTTTTTTGATCCATTAGTCGTGTTACTTCTAATTCTCCCTTTGCAACAAATTGGGTTAAATGTCCAATGATGGTATTTTCAGTAAGGCCTCTGTCAATTGCTACTTCCTCAACAGTTTTTCCTTGCTTAAATAGTTCGTAGGAAATTTGGCTCGACGGTGATTTTGCTTCTTTCTTTTCGCCTTTCGCTCGCTTTGCTTTTGCCTTTGGCGTAAATATTTGCTGACTTTTATGTTTGGCAATTAAGTCCGGATCGCTCAGTTGTTCCTTGTTAAATGATTTCTTGCTGATCAAAACATCAAGCATTTTTAATGCCTTGCTTATTAACTCCCGTTGACGAAAGAAAAGCAGTTCAATATCGGTAAGTTCATTCACGTAACGCTTCACACGCTTTTGTGTTTTAAGAAACTCCAATTGATCGATTAGGTAGGCACTAATCTTGGCTAGTTCGTTTTCAAAATAATCTTTAGCTTTTGCAACCCGGTCGATAATAGCGCGCATCGGATCCTCCGGCGACTGCTGCATTATTTGTCGCAATTGTTTCGCAAATTTAACAGCAACCTCATTTGTGGGTTCCAGCAATCTTAAGGTCTCTCGTGCTGTGGCTGTGTTATGCTGGGCTACTTTCGATGTGGCATCTACTTTCTGAATATAATAATTGATGCTGTTTTTTATACTGCTAAAATCGAATGCCTGAAAAACTGCTTCCGCCACATAGCTAACCGATTCAGTATCGTAAAGCAGTTTGAGCTCCTGTTCTGTTTTTTGAGTTTGGTTAAACGCCGAGAGCGAAGTGTCGTTGTTAGCAGGTGGCTTTGGAATAGGAGCGGTTAACACCAATCCATCCAGCGATGTTAGTCGCGATAAGGCGACGTAAATTTGCCCTGGTGCAAAAGCTTTAGAAACATCGATAATTGCTTTCTCAAATGTTAAACCCTGACTTTTATGCACCGTAATGGCCCAGGCCAATTTTATTGGATATTGCGTAAACGAGCCAATCTGGTCTTCCTCAATTTGATTGGTTTCTTTGTTGAGTTTGTATTTCTTATTTTCCCATATGTACTTTTCTACAGTAACCGTTGCCGGTGTATTTGGAAATCCAACTTCAATATGGTCATCATCCAGCTCTTTAATAAATCCAATCTTACCATTAAAGTAACGCTGCTCGCCAGAGTAATCGTTTTTAATGAACATGATTTGAGCTCCTTCTTTCAGCTCAAGCGATTGATCCAGCGGATATTGATTCTCAGAAAACTCTCCTTGTACCTTTGCCCCATAAAAGTGGGACTTGGTAGTAAGTTTATTTAGCGCTGTTCTGTTGATATCGTCGGCCAATGCATTATGAGTGGTTAGGTTAATATAGCCGTCGTTCTCTGTTCGTTTAAAATCCGGGCGATAATATTTATTAAGTGCTGCCAGGTCTTCCGGTTCCGGATTTTTATCACGCAACTTATTTAGCAGATTAATAAAGTAGCTGTCGGTTTGTCGGTAAACTTTTTCGAGCTTTACATATAGTGGCGGATGTTGCTTTAGTACACGTGCATTAAAGAAATAGATGCTTTGGTAATAATTACGCAATACTTCCCATTCGTTGTTTTTTACTACCGGAGGTAATTGGTATAAATCGCCGATGAATAAGACCTGAACACCGCCGAATGCCAGGTTGCGTTTCCGGCGTACCGACCGTAATATGGTATCAATAGCGTCGAGCAGATCGGCTCGGAGCATGCTCACTTCATCAATAACGAGTAGCTCCATCTCTCTAATTAACGTACGCTTGGTGGTGTGCATCTGGAAATTTTCCATCAGCGATTTTGGCGTGTTTAATTGAAAATGGGTAGCCATGCCCGGCAGTTGGTTTTCGGGAATAAAAGACCCAAAGGGTAATTGAAATAATGAATGTAGAGTGATGCCGCCCGCATTAATTGCAGCAATTCCTGTTGGTGCAGCAATAATTGTTTTCTTATGACTGTTTTCTGCGAGCTTTCTTAAAAAGGTAGTTTTTCCTGTTCCGGCTTTACCGGTAAGGAAAATATGCACATTGGTACTATTTATAAATTTGAGTGCAATTTTTTCAGGTTCCAAACTCATAGCCATTTTTTAGGAGAAAACTTTCAGATAGATGTTTCAGCAAAGTTACAAAAAATAAAAAGGTACAAATGCTAACTTTTTATGAGTGTTCAGATTGCATTTGTACCTCTAATATTTTGATCGGCATCAACTGTTTACAGTCTCGCTTGACATTCATTTTTACGGAATCCTTTTAAGCGAGACCTATGTATGTTGTTCGTTGGCCGGACAAAACGCGCGGATGAACGATCGTTTTGTCTAGATTTTTTTGTTTCGTTTTTTCATCAATGGAAAAAATGAAATGGTATTGATATGTCTAATATGAAATCAGTTCAGTAGCAGCTTATCTACTTCTTTCTTTTTTTACTTTCAACTTTCAACTTTCAAACTCCAAACTATCAACTTTCCACTACGCATAATCAATAACATTGATATCGCCGCTTAAGGCCCTGAAACCGTTCATAGCTAAGGCGCGCATTTCGTCTTCTCCCGGATACACATAAACCGGTGCAATGTGTTTAACCCGTTCCGTAATGTTATCAACAATTGGTTTGCCATAGGCCAGTCCTCCGGTTAAAAGAATAGCATCCACCTCACCCTTAAGTACGGTTGACATGGCGCCCACAAATTTAGCAACCTGATAACCCAAAGCTTCCTGCAGTAAAGCAGCTTTCTCGTCGCCATTCTCTGCACGCTTTTCAATATCATAGGCGTTATTTGTTCCAAAGTACGCAACAAATCCACCTTTGCCTTTTAGCATTTGCTGTACTTCATCTTTCGAGTATTTACCGCTAAAGCATAGCTTTACAACATCGCCAATTGGTAAGGTGCCTGATCGCTCCGGAGTAATTGGTCCCTCAGCATCCAGTCCGTTATTTACATCAATAACTTTCCCGCGCTTGTGCGCACCGATTGTAATTCCTCCGCCCATATGCGCCACTATAAAGTTCATGTCTTCATAGTTTTTGTTTACCGAGCTTGCATGTGCCCTGGCAACGGCCTTTTGGTTTAAAGGGTGAAATATCGACTTGCGCTCGAACAAGGGATGACCCGAAACTCTGGCAATAGGTTCGAATTCATCAACCACCACTGGGTCAACAATAAATGCTTTGGCATCTTTTAACTCTTTGGCAAGTTCGTCGGCAATTAAGCCGCCAAGATTTGAGGCGTGTTCGCCAAGCGGACTGTTATGAAGGTCGCGCTTAAGGGCATCATTTACTTCGATAATGCCTGATGGAACCGGTTTAATTAAACCACCCCGACCAACAATAGCCAGAATTTTATTCAGTGGTAAATCGCTGTCGCGAAGTTCTTTCTTGATGATATCAATTCGAAATTCTAATTGATCGGTAATCTTTTCGAAGTGCTTTAAATCTTCAATTGGATGCTGGATGTTTCGCACAAAAAGTTGCTTCGATTCTTCGAAAATGGCAATCTTTGTTGAGGTAGATCCTGGATTAATGGCTAATATTAGTTTCATTTAATAGTAATAATAAACACGTAATCAATCTACTATTTGTATACCTGAGCTTCGATTTCACCTTTTAGCAACATAAGTGCGTTTAAGGCCAGTCCATCAGAAATGCATTCTCCCGGATAAATATGAACAGGAGCCATTTTGCCTACCCTGTCTATGATGTAGTCCGTGAACATGCGATTGTGAGTTATTTGGCCGGAAAGTAATATGGCATCAACATCACCCTTTAAAACAGGAACCAATGAGCCAATATATTTTGCCACCTGATAAGCCATTGCTTCGAAAATGAAGATGGCTTTCTCGTTGCCATTATCAATCATTTCTTCAATCTCAAACAGATTACGCGTTCCCAGATACGCCTTTGCTCCACCTTCTTCGCGCACTTGCTTAAATATTTCGTCTTTGGTGTATTCGCCGCTATAGCACATATTAATAATGCCTGCAATTGGCAAGGATCCTGCACGCTCAAGTGAGAATGGTCCTTCTCCGTCGAAAGCTTGATTTACATCAATTACTTTTCCTTTGCAATGCGCCCCAATGGAAGTGCCTTCACCGATGTTGGCAACAATCAGGTTCAAGTCTTCATAGTTTTTCATAATCGACTTGGCATATTTTCTGGCAGTTGCTTTTTGTCCCAGTGCATGAAAAACAGAACGACGTGTTAGTTTTGGTAAACCAGATACGCGAGCAATCTCTTCCATTTCGTCAACCACTACCGGGTCGGCAATGTAGGCTTTTGCATCTGGCATCATAGCTGCCAGGTCATCAGCAATAAGACCTCCTAAATTAACCGAATGAGTACCAACAGGACTGTTATGTAAATCTTCCTTTAAACGCTCGTTTACTTCGTATATGCCCGAAGGTATTGGCTTTACCAATCCACCACGGCCAATGACAATTCGAATTAAATCGATGCGAATGTCAGCGTTTTTCAATTCTTCTAAAACGGCTTCAGCTCTGAATTGATGTTGGTCTGTTATTTTGTCGAATGCCTTTAATGCGGCTTTATCATGTTTGATAGATTTTA
>JBFHES010000315.1:0-4778 GCA_041584015.1 Bacteroidales bacterium | reverse complement strand
ATTACAATTTAAAAATCGAATACATATGAAAGCAATTTGGAACGGGCAAGTAATAGCCGAAAGTAAAACAACCATAAACGTTGAAGGAAATCATTACTTTCCTGCTGACTCAGTAAAAAAGGAATTCTTAATTGATAGCCCGACAAAAACGGAATGTCATTGGAAAGGAACAGCAAGCTACTATCATCTGGAAGTTGCTGGTAAAACAAATAAAGATGCAGCATGGTATTACCCGGAAACATCTGAGCTGGCTAAAAATATTAAAGGATATGTTGCCTTTTGGAAAGGAGTAGAGGTAGCTAAATAGCAACCTTAAATTAGTTCAGAAACATCTTAAAAAGCTTGTTATAAAAATAGCCTTTCATTCCGCGATAAACAGGAATGAAAGGCTATTCAACGTGTTGAGCTATATATTCAGCAAGATGCTATTAACTACATAGCTTTATGCTTTTGCAGCTAGCTCTTTATTATAATTATCTATTGCAATAAAATAGTCAGGATCTTCCAGCACATTTACATCGCATATCTTTTCGGCCTTTTTAACCAGCTTGCGGCAATCGCTACTTAGATGTCTTAAGTGAATAGTTTTTCCTTCTGACAGATATTTATCTGTTAATTTATTAACAGCCTCTATAGCCGATTGATCCATGATTCGCGACTCAGCAAAATCAATAATTACCTCTTTCGGGTCACCTTTAATGTCGAACTTGTCGAGGAAGGTTTTGGTTGATGCGAAAAACAATGGGCCAAAAATCTCATAATGCTTGATACCATGTTCATCAATACGTTTGCGTGCTCGAATGCGTAAGGCATTTTCCCAGGCAAATACCAATGCCGAAATGATGATTCCCGCTAAAACAGCAATAGCCAAATCTTCAAGCACTGTAACAATTGTAACTACAATTATCACAATTAAGTCGGTAACAGGAATTTTATTGATGATTTTAAAGGTACTCCAGGCAAAGGTTCCAATCACCACCATAAACATAACACCTACTAATGCCGCAATTGGCACCATCTCAATGTATTTTGAAGCAAACAGTATGAATATCAATAATGATAAACCTGCAACAATTCCGGAAAGTCGGCCACGACCACCAGACTTTATATTAATGATACTCTGACCGATCATTGCACAGCCACCCATACCACCAAAAAAGCCGTTAAATATGTTAGCGGTTCCTTGTGCAATACACTCACGATTTCCATGTCCATGGCTTTCTGTTAACTCGTCAATCAGGTTCAATGTCATCAACGACTCAATTAAACCAATGGCAGAAAGGATGAATGCATACGGCAGAATTAACTTGATACTTGCCCATGTAAATGGAATATGAGGAATTGCAAAACTAGGCAAATCGGCAGCCAAACTTCCGTTGCCATCCGGACTACCCGAAGCCACAAAGCTACTCACTGTTTCGGTGTCAATGCCGAGGAAGATTACAAGTCCGGAAACCAGCAATATTGCAATCAATGTTGATGGCATTTTCTTCGATATTTTTGGAAGTAGCAACATTAGTCCCATTGTAAGCGCAACAAGGCCGATCATGGTATACAAACGCATGCCGCTTAACCATTCGCCGTCTGATTTAAACATGCCAAACTGCGACATCATAATCACAATTGCCAATCCGTTTACAAAGCCCATCATCACCGAATGTGGTATCATTCGAACATACTTTCCAAGCTTGAACGTACCCGCTAAAATTTGAAATAGACCAGTAAACAGGAGTGTCACAAAAAGAAATTGGACCCCAATTTCGGGACCTGAAAAACCAATGGATTCACCATAATTATTAGCATCATGAACCAGGTTTACCATAACTACAGCCATGGCCCCGGTTGCACCGGAAATCATTCCCGGACGTCCACCGATTAGCGCCGTAATCAGTGCCATCATAAAAGCGCCATACAATCCAATAATAGGAGATATGCCAGCAACAAAGGCAAAAGCCACTGCTTCGGGTACCAGGGCAAGCGCAACAGTTAAACCGGAAAAAACATCATCCTTTATACTACCTTGCGCCTTATCAATCCATTTAAATTCCTTCACCAATCTCTTCACCATATCTCGCCCCAGTTTGTTTTTAAAAAAGCGTGCAAAGGTAGACAAATGAATCTAGCTTAAGTTCATTTGAAACTATAAATGAAAATTAATTATCTAAATGTGTGCATATCCACAGCGAATCAAAGATATCGCATATCTTTGCCTGACAATTTCAAACAAAGCAAATGAAAATAGAGAAAGCTCTGATGGAAAGAAGTGGAATGGCATGCGAGCTTTGCACTTCTACTAATAACATAAGTGAATACACAATGCCTGCATCACCGGGCAACTTAATTGATGAGCGAATTGTGCTTTGTGAGAATTGTCTGGATCAGGTTGAAAACCCTGATAAGGTAGACGTCAACCATTGGCGATGTTTGAATGACAGCATGTGGAGCCAGGTACCTGCAGTTCAGGTTATGGTTTGGCGAATGTTAAGCAGATTGCGCAATGAAGGCTGGCCACAGGATTTGCTTGACCAAATGTATTTAGATGATGATACGCTGGATTGGGCCAGAGCCAATGGCGACGGCGAAGCTGATGAAGATGCCGTTATTCATAAAGATTGCAATGGAGTTACCTTGCAATCGCGCGATAATGTGGTATTGATTAAGGACCTGGATGTAAAGGGTGCAAATTTTACGGCTAAGCGTGGTACAGCAGTACGCAATATCTCACTGGTAGCAGATAACCCTGAGCATATTGAAGGTCGTGTAAACGGACAGCACATTGTTATTTTATGCAAATTTGTAAAGAAATCGTAACAGCTTAGTTTGAAACTTGAATTGATTAAATGATTCTAGGAACTGTCATAAATGTTGGAGCCATCGTTGTTGGAAGCTTAATTGGCATGACGCTGCATAAGGGAATTCCAGCCCGTGTGCTGGCCATTATCTTTCAGTCCATTGGATTATTTACACTATTCCTGGGCATGTCGCTGGCATTTGAAACCGATGGCAATTACTTCCTCATATCACTGGCTTTAATCTTTGGTGGTGTATTGGGTGCTTCGCTAAACCTGGAAGAAAGAAGCGAACAGCTGAGCCACTTGCTAAAGGAAAAGCTCAAAAGTAAAAATCCCAAATTTACCGAAGGCCTCATCACCTCGTCAATGCTGTTTAGTATAGGATCCATGGCTATTATAGGCCCCATGAACGAAGCACTGAAAGGTGACCTGAATTTGATCTTAACCAAATCGATGATGGATGGAATCACTTCAGTAGCGCTGGCCGCAGCATTTGGTAGAAGTATTTTGTTCTCAGTTATCCCGGTATTCCTGCTGCAGGCAGGAGTGGGGCTAGGTGCAAAATCAATTGAACCGTATTTATCCGAAGGCTTGATCAACGAACTTACGGCTGTTGGAGGCATACTTATTATTGGCATAGGAATAAACCTGTTAGAGCTTCAAAAAATAAAACTCATCAATCTTTTACCATCAATGTTGGTAATTATCTTACTCTACTGGCTAAAAGGCTTTATTTAGAAATCATCTGTAAAGCACCCAAATTCAATAAGAATATAAAAACTTAATGCACGCTGATTTGTATTATTAGAACAAGCAAGCGATTTCATTATGGGACACGATCATAGTCACGGTCATCATCATAGCCATCCAACAAACCACAGTCGGGCATTTGCCATAGGTATAGGTCTTAACATCACTTATATTGTTGTTGAAGTTATTTATGGATTGATTGCCAATTCATCAGCTTTAATTGCCGATGCCGGTCACAATGCAAGCGATGTATTGGGATTGGTGTTTGCCTGGTTTGCCATATGGCTGGCCAAACGAAAGCCAATAGGCAAGTACAGTTATGGCTTTAAAAAGAGCACGATTCTTATTTCGATGTTGAATGCCGTTCTACTTTTTGTGGCTGTTTTTATTATTGGCTGGGATGCTGTTGGTAAGCTTAAAAATCCGGTGGAAGTTGCCGGAACACAGGTGATGATTGTTGCAGGAATAGGTGTTTTTATTAATACCATTACAGCCCTCATGTTTATGAAAGGACAGAAAGATGACTTGAATATTCGAGGTGCATTCTTACACATGGCGGCCGATGCAGCTGTTTCGCTGGGAGTAGTAATCGCTGGATTGCTCATAAATTTTACGGGATTACAATGGATCGATCCGCTTATGAGTTTCATCATTATTATTGTAATTGTTTGGGGAACATGGAAACTGTTTACCGAATCGGTTGACTTGGCACTAGATGCAGTTCCCAAACACATTAATCTTGAAGAGGTGAAGACCTTTATCTTAAAACAGGAGGAAGTGAAGGATTTACACGATTTGCACATTTGGGCCATGAGTACCACACAGGTTGCATTAACCGCACATTTGGTTATGTACTCTAACGAGCAAAATGGATTTATCAAAAAACTGCAGGATTTGCTACATCACGAATTTCATATCGATCATACCACTTTTCAGTTTGAATGCGATTTAGAAGAAAATGACTGTGGCGTAAATTGCTGCTAAGATGTAATATCAGCTTCAATCAAACGCAACACGTTTTGGTCACGTTTAAATTATTGACTCTCCCAATTATTCATTTACTTTGTAGCTAGTGATGCGCCAATGCATCAAAGAGTGCGTAAACATGGATGCTACAGAAATCATTAAAGAATTAGAATTTAAAGCCATCAGAAGTTCTGGTGCTGGCGGACAGCATGTGAATAAGGTGTCGTCTAAGGTGGTGCTTTCTTTTAATGTTGCCAGCTCACAAGCGCT
>JBFHES010000314.1:0-4781 GCA_041584015.1 Bacteroidales bacterium | reverse complement strand
TTGAAGGATGGAGTGAAACTACCAATTGGGAAATCTTATAAGACTGCATTCCTTGAATTGTTGCACTAGTTATATTATTCAAGCTCGTTCGGCATAGCGTCCTCGCTATGTCGTGGTGTTTAAAGGCCTCTGGCCTGATTTGTTGTTTAAGTAATTAATTGATTGCTGACTTATGCGGCCAGAGGCCGCGGTTGTTGAGACGTAGCGAGACGCTACGCCGAACAATGGTACTACTCGCAACTTAATATTAAGCTTCTCGAATATATATTTCCTCCTGACAATGAATCATATTGTTAAGTGAGATTCTAAATTCACTTGGAATATCTTCATCAGAATACTGAGGCATCATAATGCAATCTTGAAAGTTGACCAATTTTTTTGAGAAGTTTTGATAGTTGTTCATAATGTAATCCAAGTTTATTTTACTCTGATCATAATTCTTGTATCCCAGATGATAAAAGATTCTAATTCTCTTAACGTTTTCATCATTGAATAAATCATGTAAAATCTGTTCGTCTGAAAGCCCAATAGAATGACCAATAATAGACAATTCAATTTTATCATGATCTTGTAAGTATCTTCTCAAAAGGTCTTCATTTCTAGTCCTTTTGTAAGCATGCCTCTTAATGTTTTTCATATGCTCCAGTCGATCATCTTTTTTAAGAAGTTCTCTTGATTGGTCATGACTTGCAGCATATCCAAAAATTATTGGATTTTCCTCTGAGTTAATTTCTCCATGAAAATTAAGAATTCGGAGTTCTTGGGTTTTGTAATTTTTAAGAGTTTTAGTGTAGTTAAAGTTTATTACTAGATTGTTCTTTGAATCCATTTTTTCAAAAAATACCTGATATGCTTTAATTTGGTTTGCATGGTCTTGTGATTCTAGGTATTGCTGAAGGTAGTTCTTAAGTATTTCAAAATCCTTATTTAAACTTTCAGCTGACCTGTAATTCCATTTTGCCAAATTGGTAAGAAATTCATAATATTCTTTCTCAATATCACACCAGTTACCATTGGCATGATTTTCTATAAGATAAGAGAAAAATGGATTTGTTTTAGAACGTAAACGAACGGTTTTATTTTGCAGTCCTTCTATAAACTGATCATATCTTCTAACTGAGGTTGGTTTATAATCTATTATAATAAGGTCATTATAATCAGAATTAAATTTCAATTTATGATTGATAATAAACTTAATAAAATCATTATAACTTGTTTTTAGTCCATGGGCAAGGTCAAAACCATTTCCAATTATTATCAGGTTTGTCATTTTAAAGAAGTTGAGTTAGAATTCAAAGTTATCATTAAATATCTGAATTGACTAACGTTCGGCGTAGCGTCTCGCTATGTCGTGGTGTTTAAAGGTCTTTGGTCTGATTTCTTGTTTAAGTAATTAATTGCTGACGTATGCGGCCAGAGGCCGCGGTTGCTGCGACGCAGCGAGACGCTACGCCGAACTGCTATTAATCATCCACAGAACTATCTTAAATCTTTTATCTAATATCTTTCATCTAACAATCTAACATCTAATTACTCAATACTTAAAACAGCTCTTGCGACTTATCATCTGTTAAACTATTTTTGTGCCTTCAAATTGAAACTTAAGAAATTAAATATGGCTCAAGAAGATATTTTTAAGAAACTGATTTCACACTCGAAAGAGTATGGATTTGTTTTTCAATCAAGTGAATTGTACGATGGATTAAGCGCCGTGTATGACTACGGTCAGTTAGGCGCTGAGTTGAAGAAGAACATTAAGGAATACTGGTGGAATGCCATGACCATGTTGAATGAAAATATTGTGGGTATTGATGCTGCAATTTTCATGCATCCAACAGTTTGGAAAGCTTCCGGTCACGTGGATGCATTTAGTGATCCCTTGGTTGATAACAAAGACTCAAAGAAGAGATATCGTGCCGATATTTTAATTGAGGAGTTTCGTGAGAAGCTATATGCTAAAATTGAAAAAGAAGTAACTAAAGCGAAAAAACGTTTTGGAGAGACTTTTGACGAGGCGCAATTTAAAGCGACCAATCCCCGTGTATTAGCTAACCAAGAGAAAATTGATGCCTTAACCAAGGCTTTTCAAGATGCATTGGAAGCATCGGATATGGTGGCTCTTAAAGCTTTAATTGAAGACAATAAAATAAATTGTCCGGTTTCGGGAACATGCAATTGGACCGATGTTCGTCAGTTCAACTTGATGTTCGACACCAAGCTGGGTTCTGTAAGTGAAGATGCCAGTACAATTTATCTTCGTCCGGAAACGGCTCAAGGTATTTTTGTAAACTTCCTGAATGTACAGAAGTCGGGTAGAATGAAACTTCCGTTTGGTATTGCCCAAATTGGTAAAGCGTTTCGTAACGAGATTGTTGCACGTCAGTTTATTTTCCGCATGCGCGAATTCGAGCAAATGGAAATGCAATTCTTCGTTCGTCCGGGTGATGAAATGAAATGGTACGAATACTGGAAGGAGAAGCGTTTAGCCTGGCATTTAGCATTAGGTCTGGGCGATGATAATTATCGTTTCCATGATCATGATAAGCTGGCTCATTATGCCAATGCAGCTGCTGATATTGAGTTCAAATTCCCGTTTGGTTTTAAGGAGTTAGAAGGTATTCACTCCAGAACTGATTTTGATTTAAGCAGTCATCAAGAGCATTCAGGCCGTAAGATTCAGTATTTCGACCCAGAGTTGAACAAGAACTATGTTCCTTATGTAGTTGAAACCTCAGTTGGTTTAGACAGAACTTTCCTAATGATTCTGGCAAACAGTTACACCGAAGAGAAGATTGACAAAGGCGATGGTAAAGTTGACGAACGTGTGGTATTAAAAATACCTGCTGCAATTGCTCCGGTTAAACTGGCCGTTCTGCCGTTGGTTAAGAAAGATGGTTTACCAGACAAAGCGCGTGAGATTATTAACGAATTGAAATTCGATTTCAATTGTCAGTACGACGAGAAAGATTCTATTGGAAAGCGTTACCGCAGACAGGATGCAATTGGTACTCCGTTTTGTGTTACAATTGATCATGATAGCTTAGAAGATAATATGGTAACCATTCGCGATCGTGATACCATGAAACAGGAGCGTATTTCAGTGCCTCAGTTAAGAGAAATTTTAAATGAAAAGGTGAGTATGCGCAAACTATTAGAAAAAATTTAAACAGCATTTATCCCATATAATAAGACCCGGTGTTGAATAAACATCGGGTCTTTTGTTAAGTGGTAATTACCCCCAACAATACTAAACTAAATAAAGAGTGCCTTATAATTAGTTAAAACAGGTTCCTTACTTAACAATCAACAGAGTGCCAGTTTTTTGTCGACTGGCAATAGCCATTAATCAGGCAGAAGATGATTAGAATGGCTGAGAAAGCTATTAGTCCTATTGATACTAACGCCAAGGCCTTGTTTAGGAATGACAAAGCAAAAAGCAGTAAGCCAATGGCCGCAATGACAATACTGCCGTAAGATGAATATTTTGTGATAGCATTCATAACAATGTTGTTTAAGTTTATATCAATATTAAGGATTATTGGGATTGGAATGCGGGCGTTTGGGGCAAAGCTCCAAAGTGATTTTTATTATATATTGAAGGAATATGTGTAATGAATTCAGTAATTTTGGGGTAATCAATCTTACTTTTAGTCATGTCTCAACTGGACCAACAAACAAATTGTAGTTCTTGCTCATTTCGTTCGGGTGCTGTTTCTGATTTTACCGACGAGCAAATTGCCCTGCTTAACGGTAATTGTTCCGAAGTGGTGTTCGAGAAAGGAGAGATGCTCTTTAAGCAAAACTCTTTAACCTCGAATGTTATTTATATTAAGTCCGGATTGATTAAAGTTCATATGAAAGGCCCTGGTAAGCGTGATCAAATAATTAAGATTGCAAGTGGTGGTTATTATTTGGGTATTCCATCTATTATTGGCGACAAAGTGAATAATTATTCTGCTACAGCAGTGTCCCAAGTTGTTACATGTTTTATCGATATTGCCATTTTTAAAGAATTACTGTTGATGAACTCTAAGTTTGCGTATCGTATTTTAGAGTTTAGCTGCAAGGAGGGTTTGTGTAATCTGCATAAATTCATCAATCAAAGTCAAAAGCATTTATTGGGCAGACTTGCAGAGGCTCTAATTTATTTTTCCGATCAGATCTATCAGAGTCGTGAATTTAGTTTACCAATATCGAGAAAGGATCTTGCCGACATGATTGGTACAACGCGGGAAAGCACCATTACTGCTTTACAAAAGTTAAAGAACGACGGCCTGATTGAGCTAAATTCTCGTCAGATAACTATTAAGGATATCGATATGCTCACACAAATTAGTGAGAAGGGCTAATTTAAGTTTGTGTGCAGCCGTACTGGTTTGTTGTGTGTGTTTACAGCTGCAAAAGTAAATTCTCCCGAAATTGCCAACTCCTGTTCTCCGGTGAGTTTATCTTCTCTGAAAATCTCAACCTTAATAATTAGTTTTAAGCTGCCTGCTTGTTCTATACTGCCAACAAGCTCAACTAATGCGCCCGGTTCAACTGATTTTTTGAACTTAATTTTATCGACATTTATGGTAACCATTTTTTGCCTGCTATATCTGAGTGCGGTTATGTAGGCAACTTCATCCATCCATTTCATTGCTATTCCGCCAAAGAAAGAATGATTGTCGTTTAAACAATCGTCGAATACAATTCTGCTTTGTGTTGTTACTCCGGAATGTCTCATATCCTTGAGGTGTTATTTTTCTTCAAAATTACTATATAATATTTTTATAACGCAC
>JBFHES010000313.1:0-4783 GCA_041584015.1 Bacteroidales bacterium | reverse complement strand
GGCTTTAAGAAACCAGCCTATCTAAATAGTTAAACATTTATAATTTTAAGCTCCATGGCGGCTACCTTCACAAAAATAATTTGCAAATTTGTCATCCAAATTCTAATGAGTATGATCGTTTTCGAGGAGGCCTATCGCTTAACTGTAGATGCAGCCAGACCAATGGGTACAGAGCAAATTTCAATGAATGATGCCGTTGGAAGAGTGCTTGCAAAAAGTATTGTTTCAGACATAAACATGCCACCGTTTGATAAAACTGCGGTTGATGGTTATGCATGTAAACGAGCGAATCTAAATAACACCCTTGAAGTCATTGAAATTATACCTGCTGGTTTTGCGCCAAAGCACGTAGTTGGAGTAAATCAGTGTGCAAAAATTATGACCGGCGCTAAAATGCCAGAAGGTGCTGATTGTGTTATTATGGTTGAGGATACAGAGGATGTTGACGAAAAGCACATACGTTTTGCAAAGGAAAAAACAGCCAATAACATTTGCCTATTGGCCGAAGATGTAAAAGAAGGCACAACCATTTTAGAAGCTGGCAATAAAATTCGTCCGCAGGACATAGCCATGATGGCCTCCGTAGGGCACACCACTCCAACGGTGTTTAAGAAACCACGAGTTGCCATTATCTCAACGGGAAACGAATTAGTTGAGCCGGATGTAAAACCCGGAGATTCAAAAATCAGAAACAGCAATGCCTATCAGCTTTTGGCTCAAACACGCAGAGCTGGCGCTCAAGAAGAGTACCTTGGAATTGCACTCGACGATAAAGAATCACTCAAATCATATATCGATAAAGGAATCAATAATTACGATGTAACCATTTTAACGGGTGGCGTATCAATGGGAGATTTTGATTTTGTACCGATCATTCTTAAAGAAGCGGGCATCGAACTCTTATTCAAAAGCATTGCCGTGCAGCCAGGAAAACCAACTGTTTTTGGCAAATCCAGCGATGGCAAATATGTGTTTGGACTTCCCGGCAATCCGGTTTCATCATTTGTGCAATTTGAGTTAATCGTAAAACCATTCCTCCATCATTTGATGGGAAATGAGTATAAACCTCTTCAGTTTAATTTGCCGCTTGCAAAAGATTACAGCCGCAAAAAGTTTAGTCGCGACAAGTGGGAACCGGCAAACATTACAGCCGACGGAAAAATTGAATTGAGCAGTTATCATGGATCGGCACATATTCATGCACTCTCTCACTCCGATGTGCTGATTAAAATACCCAGAGGAGTTGAAAAATTAAAAGCAGGAGCACTTGTTCATGTTCGACAAATATAACAGACGGATAAATTATTTGCGCATCTCGGTTACCGATCGATGTAATCTGCGATGCAAGTATTGTATGCCCGAAGAAGGCATTAAGTTGTTAAGCCATAAAGATATTCTTTCGTTTGAAGAAATGTTCGAGGTAGCAGCTGAAGCAGTAAGTCTGGGCGTTACAAAAATTAGAATTACTGGTGGCGAACCACTCGTGCGCAAAGGCATTATCGACTTTATAAAAATGTTATCACAGCTGGAAGGTCTTAAAGAATTGGCCATGACCACCAACGGCATTCACCTTGAAAAATACGCGGAGGAACTTGCTGCCGCCGGTTTACAGCGCGTGAACATTAGCTTAGACACAACCGATCCGGAGAAGTACAAAGAGATTACGCGCGGTGGAGATTATCATGCAGTTATTCGGGGAATTGAAGCAGCTAAAAAAGCAGGTTTACTTCCGGTGAAGATTAATTGTGTTATTAAAAAATCGAAGACAGAAGATGGTGCTCGAGAAGTTACTGCACTCTGCGAAGAGATGGGACTTAATATACGCTATATCCGATGGATGGATCTGGACAAAGGAGACTTCTCAGAGGTTGATGGCGGCGAAGGAGGCAAATGCAGCATATGCAACCGACTACGAATAACGGCTAATGGATTAATCAAACCGTGCTTATTCAGTAATCTGGAATATGATGTAAGAAAGCTTGGAATCAAAAATGCCCTTTTAATGGCCGTTGGAGAAAAACCAGAATGCGGAACCAACAACGATGTAGGCGAATTTTATAATATTGGAGGCTAAGATATGGCACACCTAACACATACAGATAACGACGGCAAAGCGAACATGGTGGATGTCGGTCATAAAACCAATCAGCAACGAACAGCTAAGGCAAGCGGATTTATAAAGCTTTCAGATGAAACGGTTCTGCTAATAAAAGAAAATGCCATGAAAAAAGGTGATGTGCTAACCATTGCCGAGATTGCCGGAATTCAAGGTGGAAAGAAAACAAGTGAGTTAATACCTCTCTGTCATCCATTGGCAATATCCAAGCTTGACGTTAAATCTGAACTTTGCGAAAATGGCGTAAGAATTAATAGTCTGGCCAAATGCATCGGGCAAACAGGTATTGAGATGGAAGCACTAACAGCAGTTAGTGTAGCATTACTTACCATATACGACATGTGCAAAGCAGTAGACAAGCACATGGTTATTCAAGAGATTACTTTATTAGAAAAAACAAAAACTGACTTAACATAAATAGCATGGAAAGGACAGAAAACATAGCAATACTCTCCGTAAATATTTCACATAAAAAGGGAATTGTTAAAACTCCGGTCGACTCAATTGTATTGAATGAACAAGGTGTAAAGGACGACGCTCATGCCGGTGACTGGCACCGACAGGTAAGTTTATTAGGTAAAGAAAGTTTCGATAAATTTCAGCTTGAAGCAAAGCGCGAATTAAAATTTGGCGAGTTTGCTGAAAACATCACCACCGAGGGAATCATCTTGTATGAAACAATTCCGGGCGATAAATTCATCATTGGTGAAGTGGAATTAGAAGTGACACAAATTGGTAAGAAATGCCATGGTTCCGGTTGTGCCATCTATAATGAAGTTGGTAATTGTGTAATGCCGAAGGAAGGCATCTTTGCAAAAGTTATTAAGCCCGGAACAATCAAACCAGGCGATAAGATGACTTACATTCCACAAAACTAATATGTCTGTACAAATTCAAATAACACTGAATACTTCGAGCCATGAGCTGCCCGCAGGTTCGAAGCTTCAGTTATTACATGTTGATGATTTTAGCCAAATTGATCAATCTGCTAATAATTCAATTGGAGAACTATCTGGTATTTCGAAAGTGGGCCTTAAAGACTTTGATATACTTAAGTGTAATGACCTTGTTATTCGAATAGACAAAATTGGCAAAAAATTAAAGAAAGCCGAGCCAAGTATTACAGAGCAGATGCTGGCAAAAAACGGAATATTCTGTACTGTAATGGAAGGCACTTCTTCAAATTTAGACTTTGTCTTTACGCACGAACCCAAGATATTTAAATCAATGGTGATTACCTTAAGCGATCGTGCTTTTAAAGGAGAGTACGATGATTTAAGCGGACCAGTAGTTATGGAAGAACTGGCTAATTGCTTCGAAGAAAAAGGCAAGAGATTCGAAACAGTTTATCGATTAATTCCGGATAGTAGGAAGGAATTGCTCAAAATCCTAAACGAGGCCAAGCATCAATTCGATGTAATCATTACTACAGGTGGAACCGGCATTGGCCCAAGAGATTTTACAGTTGATGTGGTGCAACCAATGCTCGATATGGAGATTCCGGGAATTATGGAAATGATTCGCATGAAACATGGAATGAAAAAGCCAAACGCTTATTTAAGTCGTGGTGTTGCCGGTGTTTTTGGTCAAAGTTTGATTTACACTTTACCTGGAAGCGTTCGGGCTGTGAAAGAATACATGGAAGAAATTTCTAAAACTCTGGATCACCTTTTCTACATGAAAGCTGGGATTGACGTTCATTAAAGGGATATGTAATTATTGAATACAGGCAGCCAGTTGTAGGTTCTTGGTTATATTAGTAAGCAATTAGGTATCTACTAAAACATGGCATTAAGATCAATACATTCTCGACAAATAGGATTAGTACAACTTCACAAATCTTCCTGTCTGTCGTTTACCTTCATTATTAGTCGCCTCCAAAATAAAGTGCCCTTTTGGAAGGTCATGAATAGCAATTCTAGCATTAGTAAAATCAGAGAGCTCCTTAAGCAGAGAACCATTTAATGAGTAGATCCGAATGCTGGTATATTCCATTGCTCCTATTGAGATAAAATCAGTAGCGGGATTTGGGAAAAGCTGTAAGCCGTTATTTTCAACTGAAGCCAAAGGAGTGTTCAAAACGGTGAACATCGAATCAACTGAAATCGACATCATCGATCTGCCAAAAGTACCTGCGATTAATTTATTTTTCTGATCATCATAAGCAATATCGTAAACCGGCACGATTGGCATATTTTTGCCCAAAGGGGCCCACTTAACACCGCCATTATCCGTACTAAAGACACCGCCATCAGTTGCTACAAACACCATCAAATCAGCATATCCTAACATTGGATGAATATTATTCACGGCCAGTTGTGGTAAATCACCGGAGATGTCCTGCCAGGTATTTCCATAATCATTTGAATAATGGATATGTGGAATAAACTCACCATCGCGGTAGCCTGAATGTCCAACAAAAACACCATTCACAAAATTAGGTGAGGCAATAACATGAGTAACATATCTATCAGGTAAGCCGGTATAAATTGGGTCCCAACTAGATCCTCCATTCGCCGAACGCCATACATTGCCATCGCTGGTTCCCGCATAAAGCAACATGCTATCCAAGGGCGATTCAGCAACCGTTGTAATTACATGAAACTTGGTATTAATTCCATCGGTTAAATCGGGGCTTATTGGCGACCACATGCCTGTAGGCGCGGT
>JBFHES010000312.1:0-4789 GCA_041584015.1 Bacteroidales bacterium | reverse complement strand
CGTTAATTAACATGATAACCAATCATAAAAAACTGGCCAAGACTTCCGGAAAACCTGGAAAGACCCGATTAATCAACCACTTTTTAATAGACAATTATTGGTACTTAGTTGACCTTCCCGGATACGGTTATGCTAAGGTATCAAAAACCGATCGTGCCAAGTTTCATAAATTAATCTCTAACTATATAAGTAAACGCGAGCAGCTGGTTACCATCTTCGTTTTGCTTGACAGCCGTATTGAACCGCAAAAAAGTGATTTGGAGTTCATGGAAATGTTGGGGATTAACAATGTGCCATTTGCAATGGTTTTCACAAAAGCTGAAAAGCTTACACCAACGGTTCTCAAAAGGAATCAGGATACTTACCGCGATGAAATGCTGAAAACGTGGGAAGAGCTGCCGCCGATATTCATCACATCAGCCACCAGCAAACTGGGCAAAGAAGAACTGCTTGATTATATTGATGGTATAAATAAACAGATTGAAGCGGACAAAGCAGAAGGACTCATTAAAAACATGAGCAAGTCTGAATAATACAACAAGACTGATTTTAACAAAATATTATTCCTTGCTATTATACGCCGGTTCGTAAACTTCGCAAGAAGGTTTACCTTTGATCGACCGACTTACACAATAAGCATTTATTGTTTATCGTATTTTCCTGTAAACCTGATGAAGCTAATTAAGATTTATGGTAAAAAAGGAAAGCGGTCGAAAACTAACTTTGTAATATAACAATATATCAATGAATATTCTGGCAAAAAAAATTGGACTATTATTTCTCATTACAATGGTTCAATTTAACATCCAAGGTCAACAACTAATAATCAATGAATTTGTATCGAGCAACAGCACAAGCATTTCTGATAGTGATGGCGATTTTAACGATTGGATTGAGATTTACAACCCTCAGGATAGTGCCATTAATCTCTTAAACTATGGTTTATCGGATAACGAGGACTTAATTGCCAGGTGGCATTTCCCAGATACAATTATACCTGCCAAAGGATTTATAGTTATTCATGCATCGGGGAAGGATAAATTTGGCAATAATGAGATACATGCCAACTTTAAAATTAGCCAGTCGGGCGAACCGATTATTCTTAGTAATTCTTCCGATGAAATAATCTCCCAAACCTCGCCTGTTTTCGTTCCTACAGATAAATCATATGGCTGTTTAACAGATGGAACAGAACCCTACATTATAAGTAGCAACCCAACACCAAATGGGAGCAATAACAATACAGGCAACGTCTATTGCTCACACCCATCCGGACTGTATACTACTAGTGTGAGTTTACATTTACAAACAGCAAATCCTTATCACGAAATTCGCTACACAACCAACGGGAATATCCCCACCGATAGCAGCCTCTTATACACCTCAAATCTTGTATTAACTAACAATACACAATCACCCAACAGATACAGTACTATACCAACAACTCCATTGTCGGGTCCTAAACGTCTTAACGAATACATATGGAAAGAACCTAAAAGTGTTTATAAATGCAATGTAATTAGATATGCAGCTTTCGAGAATGGAGTTATCCAGGGTGATGTTTACACCAAAAGCTACTTTATTGATCACGAAATTCATGGACGTTACACCATGCCTATTGTATCGCTGGTTACCGACAGCCTCAACCTTTTTGATCATGACACAGGCATATACATTCCGGGTAAAACTTTCGACGAACTTGGTTTTGATTATTTCCCATCTGGGAATTATCATAATGGAGGTGAACTATGGGAGCGAGATATTCACCTTACCTATCTAACTAATACAGGTCTATTAATTTTTGAAACTGATGCAGGTATGAGGATGAGAGGCATGAGCAGTGCAATTAACCCTCAAAAAGCATTTAATGCCTACTTTAAATCGGAATACGGAATGAGCAAAATTGAATATCCTCTTTTTGATCATTCGCAGGCAGAAAAATTCAAACGACTAATTTTCAGAAATTCCGGACGCGACTTTCTATTTTCCCATTTTAAGGATGCCATGCTACATAGAGTAATCAGTACGATGGATCTGGAGATACAAGATTCAAAACCTGTAGTGGTATTTTTTAATGGCGAATACTGGGGAATTCATAATCTTAGAGAAAAGCATGATAAATACTATTTTAAGTACAAATATGGAATTGCAGAAGAGGATATTAATATTCTGGGAATATGCGGAGCTGTGGACGAAGGAGACAATACTTCGTACCGTGAGGTAACAAGTTTTATAGCTGAAAATGATCTCACATTAGATGAAAACTACGCCTATGTTACAGATAGAATAGACATTAACAATTTTATAGATTTTCAAATTACCGAAATCTATTTTGCCAATGCCGACTGGCCTTGCAATAATTTTAAAATCTGGAAGGACAATCAGCCCAATTCAAAATGGCGGTTCTTAATCTACGATTTGGATGCCTCATTTGGATCAGCGGAAAATTGCGCCTATACAACAAGGTCCCTGGAAATCGCATCAAACTCAGGCAATGAATGGCCAAACTGCCCATGCTCAAATGTCGTTTTTAGAAGCTTACTTAAAAACGACAAATTCACAGAACGTTTTCTGGCGCGCTTTGCCGAATGCCTAAAAACCACATTTAACCCGGATTCAATTATTGGAATAATAGATGAATTTGAGACGGTTTACGCCAAAGAAATAAAGGAACATATCGATAGATGGAACTATCCATCGTCTGTCTCTCTTTGGGAACAAAATGTTGATTCGTTGCGCACATTTGCCACTCGAAGACCTTGCTATATGGTGAATAACATTGTACAGTTCTTTAACTTATCAAGCTTCGAATTCGACTGTAGTGTAGGCAACATCGAACTTGAAAGTAACAATCAGTTACGATTAATACCCAACCCTAACAACGGATTATTTGCCCTTTACAACGATTCACTCGAAGAGATTGTAAATGCAAGCGCCACGGTCATAAACTCACTTGGAACCATTGTATATACGCAAGAAGATATCTTCATAGGAAAGAATTCTAAATATTTCTTCAACATAGATAACCTACCCAACAGCGTGTATGTACTGCGTTTACGCTACAACAATAAAGCTACCAATATAAAAATGGTGTTGAACTCAAGTTACTAAGCTATCGAATAATCATAACTTTGTTAGTACAGAGGATGGTAAGAAAAACAATTAGACGGATTAAATATTCATGTTAACAGAGTCAACTTTACATTTTCTTGCAGCAGGGTCGTTGCTAGGATTATCGGCGGGAGTTTCGCCAGGGCCATTGCTTACATTGGTGTTAACACAAACCATTAAGCACAATAAACAAGAAGGAATTAAAGTAGCTTTGTCGCCATTGCTTACCGATCTGCCAATCGTTTTGCTTACACTATATGTTTTTAATCAGCTATCGCATATCAATCTAGTTCTTGCCATCATTTCCTTTTTGGGCGGTTTATTCGTTGCTTATCTGGGCGTTGAATCATTTAGAACAAAAGGAATAGATTTTAATACGCAGGGTACACCAACAGGCTCCATCAAGAAAGGTGTAATCGCAAATTTCTTAAGTCCTCACCCCTATTTGTTTTGGGCAACGGTAGGTGCGCCCTATGTTTATAAAGCAAGTGCTGTAAATCTATGGGCGGCTGTATTCTTCCTGACATCATTCTATGTGTTTCTTATTGGTTCAAAAGTTACTATTGCAGTAATTGTAGCTCGCACTAAAGTGTTCATCGGACAAAAATCATATCGGATCATTATGCGGATTCTTGGAATTGCATTATTAATTTTCTCGATACTATTCTTTTATGACGGAGTCAATTATATTCGCTAATATAGAAACCAGCAATTCCTGTTCTAATCGAACATACTTTTTCAATCGCTGTTTTTACCTACAGAAGTAGCTTTATCAACCTAAACGTTGTGATATAAAATACAAGCAATTTGTCAGGAATAAATTAAATATGCATTTTGTCATACCAAATAAAGATAAAATCGAACACTTATAAATTATAAAGAATGAATCCGATAGGAAAAAACATTTTAGCAGTTATTGCCGGACTTGTATTGGGAAGTGCAGTAAACATGGGAATAATTATGATTAGTGGATCAATCATCCCTCCTCCTGAAGGTGTGGATCCGACGGACATGGAAAGCATAAAGGCCAACATGCATCTCTACGAAATGAAACACTTTCTCATGCCGTTTTTAGCGCATGCACTGGGCACATTTGTAGGTGCGCTAATTGCAGGACTTATAGCTGCTACGCGCAAAATGACTTTTGCCCTGGCAATTGGTGGTTTTTTCTTAATTGGTGGAATTACCAATATATTAATGCTGCCATCACCAACCTGGTTTACATTTCTTGATATTGGTGTTGCTTATCTTCCAATGGCCTGGATAGCTGGCAAAATGGTTAACAAGAAATAGATAACAGCGTCTTAACAGTAACAGAATAAAAAGAGGGTATTCAATGGCTTAACGCATTGAATACCCTCTTGCCTTATTATCCGGTAGCTCCTAAATATTAATTTCAATAAAAATATTCACCCCTTCACCAGGGCTACTCTTTACATCACTTCTTCCGTTTATCGACGATATTCTTCCGAAGATATTCCTCAAACCAATACCTGACACTTTACGTTCCATTACTTCCTTAGTATCGAAACCAATGCCATTATCTGTAAAGGTGAGCTGAATGAGTTCAGCAACCTTAATAAGTTTAATTTCAATTAAAGTCGCATTGGCATGCTTAAGCGTATTATTAATTAACTCGTTTATTACTCTAAACAATATCAGTTGAATATTCTGATTT
>JBFHES010000311.1:0-4833 GCA_041584015.1 Bacteroidales bacterium | reverse complement strand
TAAGCCAAATTAGTACGCTGGTTTTTTAAGATGATGAGATTCCTGCCTTCGCAGGAATGAACAGTGTAACTTTTGGGATAGTCGTCGCAAAGCAAAGTTTCGAAAATCTACAATCAATATTCGTTAATCGATATTCAAACAATTTCGAATGTTGATTTAAGAGTTAAGAAGTAAACAGGCATTTTCCTTAGCTGTGTTTGTTGTGCCTTCTTTTGTGTTTTTCAGTAAAAATACTCTGATTGACAGCTGCGGCTTATCTTTCTAATAATTTCTCTATTTTTGCAGGCTAATTACAATGCAGGTGAATTTAATCAAACAAATTGGCGACCGTCATCTTTTCGAATTACTGAGAGGCAGTTTTGTTGCGCTTTTCTTTAAAGCGATTGGCGTGGTGTCCATTTTTTTATTCATGTATGTGGTTAGTCAAATCTATGGTTCCGATGGCTATGGCTTATACAGCATCCTCTGGGCTATATTGGTGTTTGGTTCAGTTGTCGCCAAAATCGGATTTGATAGTTCCATAGTAAAATTCATAGCCGGATTTTATGCCAAGAAGAACTTCAAGTTTATTAAGCGTATTTATAAAAAAGGCTTGTCGTGGATTACGATCATAGGCGTTGCGGTTGGAATAATTATTTGTTTGTTATCGAAGCAATTCTCTGTTTATTTTTTCGAGTCAGATGAATATGCTGATCTGGTTGTGTTTGTTGGCTTTCTGGTTTTACCTTTTTCCATACTTAATTACAACGCTGAAACCCTAAAAGGTCTCAAGAATATTACTGCATTTTCTTTGTTTCAGAACGGACCAATCCTGATTATTACCTTGATGATGATGGGCGGTTTTGTTTATTTTAGAAAAATGCCGGCGGATATTATGTATTCGCTTGGCGGAGCGATACTGGTTTTAGTACCGATAAGTTTTATTCTGCTTAGGTATAATTTTAGAAAGAAATTCTGCGTAGGTGCCGGCCATGCTAAAAAGTTTCCATTAACGAATAAGTCAATTCTTAAAACTACCATGCCAATGCTTTATGCAGGCTCGTTGTTTTACATAATGGGCTGGACGGATACGCTCATGATCAGTGCCAATATGTCGAATGCCGATGTGGGTATTTATAATGCAGCCCTGAAGATCGCAACCATCAGTTCGACAATCCTTGTGGCAGTAAACAGTATTGCAATGCCTAAGTACGCAGAGCTTGTAGAGCGTAACGATTACCTCTTGTTCCGGAATTTCGTTAAGCAAACCTCCTTGCTCATTTTGCTAATATCCGCACCGTTCTTTGTAATGATATTTGCCTTTCCTACTTTTATGCTGAATATATTCGCACCTGACTATGTGTTAGGGCGCGAAGCACTTTTAATCTTAGCTTGCGGGCATTTCTTTAGCGCCGTTTCAGGCTCTACCATTCATTTATTAAACATGACAGGTAAGGAGAAAATCGCAAGAAATATTCTTTTGGTGAGTGCACTTATAAATGTGGTGCTTAATTATCTGCTGATACCTAAGTTTGGAATAACCGGAGCGGCAATTGCCACGGCCAGTACCACTATTCTATGGAATGCCTTAGCAGTATATTTTATTTATCGTCAGTTTGGATTCTTAACTTTGCCCTTTAAAGTAAAAGTAAGAAAGTGAGCAAAGTGCAAAAGATACCCAATTTGTTTATTGTTGGTGCAGCAAAAGCCGGAACCACCTCGTTGTATCATTATCTGAAAGAACACCCAAATGTGTATTTTAGTCCGGTAAAAGAACCTCACCATTTTTCATCAGATATAATCGTTGATGAGTTTTGTACTGCCTATCGTAAGAACACTTACCTTGATGCTGATGGATATTTTGCTAACCAACCGCTTGAAGACGTTCAAACCCTGTTTGTTCGCAATCACAAGCAATATCTTTCATTGTTTGATGCTTGCGAGCAGCAACAAATAATAGGCGAGTGCAGTACATCTTATTTATACTCCAACGTTGCTGCTAAGCGCTTATTCGACTTTAATCCTAAGGCCAAAATTGTTATCATTTTGCGTAATCCTGTTTCCAGAACCTATTCTCATTATCAAATGGCTTTGCGTTATGGGCATACAAAATTGAGTTTTAGAAAGGCTCTTGAAAAGGACATGCATCATGCTGATAAGGGCTGGGGTAAGTCTGAGCTGTTTCTGGAATTGTCGCAGTATGCCGCTCAGGTGCAGCGCTATTTCGATGTGTTTCCGTCTGCCCAAATTAAGGTATTGTTGCTTGATGATTTGAAAAACGATGGACAGGCAGTAATGAACGAGCTTTATGAATTTTTAGAAATAAGCTCAATTGCTGTAGATGCCGAAACTCGATTTAACGAAGCCGTATTACCTAAGTATAAAGGTTTGAATTCATTTATTGCACGTACCGGAATTCGAGAAGCTGTTAAGAAAGTTTTCAGTGATAGTGTTACCGGAAAACTCAAAAATGTTTTTTATCAGCACGGCAATTTACAAAAGCTAAGTGCAGACGATAAGCGCTTATTGGTAACCCTGCTAAAGGATGATGTTGATGAACTATCGGTGCTGTTAAAGCGCGATTTGAGTTTTTGGCTAGCTTAGTCCATCTTTTCAAAAGTGTAGTCTAGTCTAATATCTACGTCGTATTCGTCACCATCTTCATCGTATAATTTTTCACTGACTTTTCCTTGTAGGATCATTGATTCCTGACTAAGCTCTTCAATCACGTATTCAGTACAAATACCATTTATGAAATCAAGGTATTCTATGTCAATCGCTTGTTTGTCGTTAAGCCAATTCCACTTACAAGGTAGATCGTTTACATAGCCGTTTACATCAAGCGTTGCTTCTTGAGAGCCATCAAAATGGAGGAATAGCTTAAAATTATTAACGTAATAATAATTATATGTCATGTCAATTGATAATGTAAATGTTGAAGAGAGACTCCTGTCGTAGTTATAATACTCGCCGTATTTAATGCCATCATGTTCTTGATCATACCTGCCATCAAATTTCACCAATCTCCAGCTGCCTTTTAGTCTAGCATCCGATGAGATAAAGCCTGCATATAGCGGATCTTCATTTTTCAGACATCCTGAGAAAATGAGTAAAACTCCAATTAGGAGTATGCTGCTTATTGATCTGGTTTTATTTATTTTCATATCTAATTCTCTAAAGTGTAACCTAATCCGATTGCAAAATATCCCATATGTGGTTCATGGAAATTATCAAGACTTGCGTCCGCAGAAATTGGCAGAACTGGTGTGTAGCCAATCCTGAAGAACGCCCCAGAATCATATGTCTGGTATCTGTATCCTATCCTTGGGGTAAAGGTGATTAAGTTCGATGGGTAATCTTCATTCTGTAATTTGAATAATGAAATGGACATGCCCAACTCGAAAAAGCTTTCATCGTTTATGGCAAACAAATAGTTAGGTTCGAGTATAAGACCATAAACTTTGTAGTCGCTAAAGTTTTTTAGTTGAGGAATAAAATTGACCCCGGCTCGGAATGAAAAATAATCGTCATTATGCTTTAATAAAAGCCTGTCGTAGTTAGCCGAGTATAAAATGCCATTCCCAAGGAACTCAACATAAACAGTGTTCTTGTTTCTGTCGATTGGGTTTACAGCAGACTGTGCCTGCACATTCTTATGAAAAAAAGAAAAAAGCAAAGCCAGTACAATGACACTAATTAATTTGGTTTTCATGTGCTAGTAGATTAAGAATAGTTAAATGTACTACAAATCTTAAGATCAAATAAGGAATGTGTTGAACAACAATATTTCTACTGCATACACTTGGCTATTTCGTATTTAGGGGCATAAAAAAATTATAACTTTGTGCCACTATAAAAATTGATGAGTTATGACTAGAGAAGCTTTTCAGCAGGCTATTAAGCAAGGAATTCCGTCAACACTGCCGGATCCAAAACCATTCGATGCAAGTGTGAATCACGCACCAAAACGAAAGGAAATTCTTAACGATAATGAAAAGAAGCTGGCTTTACGTAATGCCCTTCGTTATTTCCCACAGGAACAGCATGCCGAACTGGCACCTGAATTCCTGAACGAACTAAACGAGTATGGTCGCATTTACATGTATCGTTTTCGCCCGGATTATGAAATTAGTGCCAGAAGTTTGAACGACTTTCCTTATAAGTCGGTGCAAGCAGGAACCATCATGTTAATGTTAAGTAATAATCTTGACTATGCAGTTGCGCAACATCCGCACGAATTAATTACTTATGGTGGCAACGGCGCTGTGTTTCAAAACTGGGCACAGTATCTCTTAACCATGAAATATCTTTCGGAGATGACTGATGAGCAAACATTGGCATTGTATTCAGGTCATCCAATGGGCTTGTTTCCATCGCACAAAGATGCACCGCGCGTAGTGGTTACCAACGGTATGGTTATTCCTAATTACTCTAAGAAAGACGATTGGGAGAAATTCAACGCACTCGGCGTTAGCCAGTATGGTCAAATGACAGCAGGTTCATTTATGTATATTGGTCCGCAAGGAATTGTGCATGGAACCACCATTACGGTAATGAATGCCGGTCGTAAGATTGGTGCTGAAGATTTGGGCGGAAAAATATTTGTAAGTTCAGGTTTGGGTGGTATGTCAGGAGCTCAGCCAAAAGCAGCTGTTATCTCAGGAGCCATTGGAATTATTGCTGAGATAAATCCAAAGGCTGTGTATACCAGACACTCGCAAGGATGGGTTGATGAAGTGTTTGAAGATTTAGATGACTTGGTAGCAAGAGTGCGAAAAGCCCAGGAAGGCAAAGAGGCAATCTCTATAGCTTATCAGGGAAATGTCATCGATTTATGGGAGAAATTTGTTGAGG
>JBFHES010000310.1:0-4845 GCA_041584015.1 Bacteroidales bacterium | reverse complement strand
TTTAATAGGAATTCGTGATTCCGCTGCGCTCAGTTGAAAGCAATTCATTGCGTTCGTTCTATTTTGGTAAGGCTGATATTGGCTCCTTGGTGGCTGAGCTTATCGAAGTCCAAAGATTGCGAAATCTAAATTTACTCATCATAATTGATTTAATAGGAATTCGCGATTCCGCTGCGCTCAGTTGAAAGCAATTCATTGCGTTCGTTCTATTTTGGTAATGCTGATGTTGGCTCCTTGGTGGCTGAGCTTATCGAAGTCCAAAGATCGCGAAATCTAAATTTACTCACAATAAAACTATTAAAGGTGTTCGTGATTCCGCTACGCACAGTTGAAAGCAATTCATTGCGTTCGTTCTATTTTGTTAATGCTGATGTTGGCTCCTTGGTGGCTGAGCTTATCGAAGTCCAAAGATCGTGAAATCTAAATTTACTCACAATAAAACCATTAATGGTGTTCGTGATTCCGCTGCGCTCAGTTGAAGGCAATTCACAGCTTTGAGCCAAGTAATAAAACTTTCATATATGTTGTGTCAAAGATCATGAAATCTAAATTTACTCACAATAAAACCATAATTGGTGTTCGTGATTTCGCTGCGCTTAGTTGAAAGCAATTGTGGTATTTCTGTGCTTTCTTGGGAAAACTGCGCTAAGTATTTTTGTATACAACTTTTAACCTTGTACTTTTTACTATTCATCACTTTTAACTTGCTTCTTCGGTTTTCGGATACAATTGTTTTCTTTGCATTGGATGAGGGGATTATGAAATTCAATATTTGAAATGATGAACAAATTAAAAACAATCCTAGTTGGGTTTACTGCGTTGTTGCTGGCGGGCTGCGAATTTATGTCGTACGATGAATATGAATTGCCAGTTTACGATGGCGTTTACAACTGGGTGGAAGTTACAAAGAATGCCGATTGGAGTAACCGACTCGATCATGCTGCTGTGGCGTTTGATAATAAATTGTGGGTGCTGGGTGGCTACAACCCAGGTGAGATGAAAGGCGATACTTATTGCGAAGATGTTTGGTCGTCTGCCGATGGTAAGAACTGGGATTTGGTTCTTGAGCGGGCTCCATGGGACGGTCGTCGCGGGCACAGTGTAATTGTGTTTGATGATGGATCGGGACCCGCAATGTATTTGCTTGGTGGTTTTACCGTTCATGAAGCAACAGGATATCGTCAATACAGCAACGATGTTTGGAAATCAACGGATGGGAAAATCTGGACCGAAATAAAAGCAAATAATAATCCATTTGATGCGAACGGAACGTGGGGATCATGGATACCACGAATGAATCATAGCTGTGTTGTTGCTAATCATGGCGGAACCGACTACATTTATTTAATAGGTGGATTTACCATGCTAAACGAATTAAGTGGAAGGTATGCTACAAAGTACTTCAACGATGTTTGGCGAAGTAGTGATGGGATTAGCTGGGACAGTTTGCCAAATAATGATTATGGAATTAGAGCTGAACACGGCGCGGTAGTCAATCCAGGTACCGGAAGGATCTATATTCAGGGTGGATCATATGGAGTCGTATTCGAGCCTGTTCTGGGGACTTCACATCCAATTACAGATTGGGAGTCGGTTTGGAGCAGTGACGATGGGATTAACTGGATTCCTGAAATGGATGCCTCTCTGGAGCTAAATTACTTTTTACGTGTAGACCATCAATTGGTGTATTATAATAATACAATTTGGAGTTTGCCGGGCAAGAATTCCAGCACCGTACATTACCATTTTACCTATGATCATAACTATACTATTTGGTCTATTGATGATGACAATTATTGGTCTGTTGATTCTGAGGGCGAAGCCTTTGATGCCAGACACGGCTATCCGTCGGTAGTTTTCGATAACAAGGTGTGGATACTTGGCGGACAAACAAACCGACAAGGGCAGGCCAATGATGTTTGGTATGGTGAAATTAAATAAACAAAGGTTATGAAAAAGCAATTAAGCATATTCCTAATCCTGCTAATTACAGTTGGATTGTACGCGCAAGAGAACGAGGAACCATATTCTATTTCATTGGGAAAATGGAATTTAAAATATCTGGGGCTCGATAATCTTTATCCGAGCTATACTGCCGATCCATTGGGGGTTCGTTTCGAGGTGTCGGCTCAAAACATGCTTTACAGTGATTTTGATCAACAAGATGAAATTAATAATGGCGGCGATTATCTTGGTAAACTAAACATCACACCCGGAGTACGTTTTGCCTTTTTTAAGTTTACATCAAAGAAAAATCCAAAGCTGGGAGCCGAATTAGACTTGGGGATAAGTATTCCGGTAATGATGCGTGCTGGTAATCATGATATGATTGGAACCGATGGGATTTATTATCTGGCACTGGCCGTTCAGCCTACCGAATGGTTGAGTCTGCGTTTCTCCAAACATCATATTTGTACACATGTAGGCGACGAACTGCCTACAGCTGGAGTCGTTTCACCGGTTGATTATGATGTGAATTTGACGCAACTTCCGGTACGAGATGATTTTATTTTGTCGGCAGCTATTCGTCCGTTATGGTTCTTAAATAAACCTCAATTGGATATCTTGATGATTTATGGCGATTTTGGCTTTTTTATGCCAGGTGTTGATTTTCTTGGGACACGGCAAAACAAACCGCACAAACACGCCTATTATAATTATCAGGGAGGAGCCGAGCTGGAATATTATTTCAAGAATGCCCATTTGGGAGGCTTGATAGGAGCAATTAATGTAAGCGCTTATCAATTAAATGCCTTCTCTCCAAATATCTCGCTAAAGGCTGGTTATGTGCTGCCTCAGGAGAAGCTTAAAAGGAAAATGAATCTTGGTATTAATTACTACAACGGACGTAGTATTAGTAATCAGTTCTACAATCGTAAAGAAAAGTGGATTGCCTTTTATCTGATGACGGAAGTGTAGCAATTGTTCTTCGCGCTTCATTATTTTATTGTGCGCTTAAACCTTTTGCCCATGTTCCTGTTGGTTTGTAGTGCATTAACATTTAAGTAGTCTGCCTGTTTGCATTTCTTGCACTATAGCCTACTTACTGGCACAATATAAATTTAACGTCACTTAATTTATTTGCAATGACAGAATCAGCATGGTTACAAAAGGCAGGGAACTTACATAAAAAGTGTGTGCAGAAAAAGGCCGAAGGAAATGGTAATAAACCACTTTCCGGAGCAGATGCAAGCAGTTTACAGACTATTCAGAATGGAATTAATTCGAGTCATGGTATCTCAAATATTACATACCAGCAAGCCTGGGAAAGTCTTGAACAGATGTTCGTTTGGGTAAAGGCCGGACAAAAAACACCGCCATTAACAAAAGGATAATGGCATCTTATTGTATCGAAGCGTGCTCCTCCTTTTAGTTGACAGTTCTTCCTGGTGGAATATCTATGCGCATGGTCATCTTATTTAAAATCGCTCCAACTCTTTATTTTGCGATATTTGTATGTAATTAATAAGGAGCTATGCAATCGATAAAGGAGATTTATAAAATTGGTTTTGGCCCGTCGAGCAGCCATACCATTGGCCCGCGAAAGGCCGCCATTATTTTTCTAGAAAGAAACAATCACGCCGCTTCAATTCAGGTTAGTCTGTTTGGAAGTCTGGCTCTTACAGGTAAAGGCCATTTAACCGATCAGGCTTTACAAGAAGAGCTGGGTGGCTATCTTAAAGAGATTAAATGGTTTCCTAAGATTGTAAAGGAGAGACATACCAATGCCTTACTTTTCGAATCTTTTGATGGCAATGGAAAACTGATAGAAGCATGGGAAGTGTATTCTGTTGGTGGCGGAGCACTGGAGGATGAGCATGGTCCTTTGGAAAAAAAGGCTGAAGCAATTTATGCTGATAATAGTATGCATGCCATATTACAGAAGGTTGCTAAAAACGGATGGCAATTATGGGAATATGTTTATGATGTTGAGGGTGATGATTTGTGGGATCATCTTACAACTGTTTGGGAAGTTATGCAACAGGCAGTGCAGCGTGGAATTGAACGTGAAGGCGTTTTGCCTGGGATCATTCATTTCCCACGAAAGGCATCATCGTACTACGAAAAGTCACGCGCATATAAAGATTCGCTAAAACGAAAGAACTTATTGTTCTCATATGCCTTGGCTGTCTCGGAAGAAAATGCTTCAGGTGGTGAGATTGTTACAGCACCAACTTGCGGCTCATGTGGTGTACTACCAGCAGTGCTCTATTTGCTAAAAACAGAGCATGGTTTTACCGATAAGAAAATAATCCGTGCACTGGCAACTGCTGGTTTAATTGGCAACCTTGTTAAAAAGAATGCATCCATTTCGGGTGCCGAGGTTGGTTGTCAGGGTGAGATTGGAACAGCTTGCGCAATGGCTTCTGGAGCAGCTACACAATTATTTGGCGGTACGCCTGCACAAGTAGAGTATTCTGCCGAAATGGGCTTGGAGCATCACCTTGGTTTAACTTGCGACCCTATTGCTGGATTGGTACAAGTTCCGTGCATAGAGCGAAATGCTTTTGCAGCGGCTCGTGCCTTGGATGCAAATTCGTTTGCTATGCTATCTGATGGGAAGCATTCAGTAAGTTTCGATAAAGTAGTAAAAACCATGAACCAAACCGGACATGACCTGCCAAGTCTGTATAAGGAAACTTCGTTGGGTGGTTTGGCTATAGATTAGACTATTGTTTATCTTTAGAGGTTTTATAGAGTACCGCTGGCGCGGATTTGTAATCCGTGCCTCTGAATAAATAGTTTGTAAACTGTTAAGAGATGATACGCTAACTAAAGAATGGATTATCCAGAAATGATTTTTTACTTGATTTAGTATAAAAGGCACGGATTGCAAATCCGCGC
>JBFHES010000309.1:0-4856 GCA_041584015.1 Bacteroidales bacterium | reverse complement strand
TAAGATACGTTATCATGTTCGCATTGGCCGTGGTGATTTCTTTACTGAAAGCAAGAAGCGCTACCATCAATTGCTTGCGAAAAAGCAAGCCCACGATGTCGATTTAAAAAAATTCATTGCCACTCAAATTAAGTAATCATGCCAAAGTCATTAGTTAAAAATATGTCGGAAGATGAAAGGAAATTCTGGATTGAATTTTTTACCGTCGTGAAGCGTTGTGTCGAACTGGATATGAGCACAGAGGAAATGAACCTCACGTTGGATGAGAAGTACGGACCCGATCTGTACCAGGAAGAATCCGGTACCATCATTAATTAATTAGCCAGGCTCCATCAATCTTCACCTTACAATTACAACCCAATGAATAACAATATTTATATAGACAAAGCGACCCAAGAGAAGATTTTGGCTGCTGCAACAGTGGAAGAAATTGCTGCAGCTTATCATACATTGAAGAAGGCCGGAACAGGTTTTACTCACAAGTGCGCCAGCTGTAGCGACGGTAAGGTTAGTATAACACCGGTAAAGGATGTTTTCAAATGTTTTAGTTGTGGTATTGGTGGTAAAGGTGGTGTGAAGTATGTGCAGCTGTTCGAAAATAAAACCTTTCCGGAAGCGCTCAAGATCTGTGCAGAAATTTGTCACATTGTTATTCCGGAACCCATAACATCAGTTTATAAAAAGAAGAACAAGCAAGGCGGTAAAAAGTCCTTTAAGGATATGCAGCTCTATTCATCGGGCTTGACTGATGAAGACGTTATGGCCAATATCTATGAGGATGATGATACTAATTTAGTAAAACAGATGGTTCCGTTTAAAGAAGGAACCGAGGACCAATACAAGAACTTAACTGCTGGTGACGATATGGTTATTTGGTATTTTGACCTTGATGGCAAGCCTGTGATGTATCAGAAACCGAAAACGAGCAAGATGTTTCCGTTCTACCGAATGCGCTGGCAGTTTCCGGATCAGCACCAGGACAAAACCGGACGTCCGATGAAATATCAGAGTCCGTATGGATCCGGAACGCATATTTACATACCCGAAAAGATCAGGAAGCTCTACAAGAACAAACGCCCCATCAAACGCTTGTTCCTGCAGGAAGGAGAGAAGAAGGCCGAGAAAAGTTGTAAACATGGAATAATGTCTGTTGGCTTGGCTGGTATTCATAATTTGTCTCAGAAAAATGGCCGCCTCCCGGATGACCTTAGAAGAATTGTACAGGAGTGCAATGTGCAGGAAGTGGTGTTTGTTTTGGATAGCGACTTGTTTGATTTAAGTAAGGATCTGAAACCTGGAGATAGTGTTGATAAACGTGCTTGGAGTTTCTTTTCTGCAGTAAGAAATTACAAAGCTCACTTTAAAACATTCCTGAATGCCAATATATACCTGGATATCTACTTTGGTCATATTTTGCCCAACGCAGCAGGAGATAAAGGAATTGATGATTATCTGAACAATTCGCTGAAGGGATCCCCAAATGTATTGCTTGATGACATTAATTCGGCCATAAACGAAAAGACCGGTGAAGGCGAACATGTGCAAATGTTTAAGATAACTGAATTTTCCGACACCAAGATTTTGGAGATATGGGATTTAAACTCTGCTGAGAATTTTGCTCTCCGACACAAGGAAGTTCTAAAGGACATTCCGGAGTTTAAAATTGGCAAGCACCGATGGCGCTTCAAAGATGGCCAGTTTGTTTCTGCCCAACCAATGGAAGACAATGAACAGTATTGGGAAGAAATAACGAAGTACGATAGAAAGGGAGATCCATACACGATACCAAGTTTCGACTATGAGAATTGCTATCGGTTTTTAAAGAATAGAGGTTTTGGGCGGTACTTGATGAATAATGATCGATCGCAGTTTGTGCATTGTGATGGTATGGTAGTGAGCTTTGTAACAGCTGGCCGAATTAAGGACTTTGTAATGCAGTTTACAAAGGAAGTATCGAAGAAGAAAATAATAAACATGATGTATCGAGGTGGTAAAATGTACCTGGGCCCCGATAGTATGAGCAACCTCGATCATCTCCAGCTGGAGTTTCATCGAAATGACCAGAACAACCAGTACCTGATGTTCTCTGAGAACTACTGGCACATCACTGCCGATACAATAAAACAGGGCGACATAGGCCAGCTGCAATATTATGTATGGAAAAATAAGGTGAATGATTTTAAAGCAGCGAGAGTTAAACAGCCATTACTAAATGTGCAGGAGCTGAAGCATCCTGAAAGCTCTGACGCTTCAAAATTGCGCGACTTTAAACTGACGTTTGGTCCTGATGCAAAAAACTGCGATTATTTGCAGTTTCTTATAAATACCAGCAACTTTTTTCATCTGAAGGAAAAGAATGGAGAGCAACTAAGCGACCACGAGAAACAAGAGAACCGCTTGCACTTGCTTTCGAAATTTACCTCGATGGGTTACCTCATGCATCAGTACTTTGATGCCGCCAACGCCAAGGCCATTATTGGAATGGATAATAAACTGAGCGAGATTGGCGAAAGTAATGGTGGATCAGGTAAAAGTATTTTTGGTGAAGCAATTGGTTGTGTGGTTTCTCAGGTGGTTATTCCTGCTAAGAATAAGAAACTAACCGATGATCCTCACCTTTTTGAGAATGTAAACGAAACAACCGACAATGTATTCCTGGATGACGTGCGAACGAATCTCGACTTTGAGTTCTTCTTCCCGTATATTACCGGTACGTTTATGGTTAATCAGAAAGGTATTCACCGTTTTACCATAGCAAAAATAAATACGCCAAAGTTTTACATGCCTACCAACCATGCATTGAATGGCGAAGGATCGAGCTTTAAGCGTAGGCAATTTTTTATAGCATTCAGTAGCTATTACAACGACCTACACACACCCATTGATGATTTTGGTAAGCGTTTTTTTGATGATGATTGGGATCATGACGATTGGAACCTTTTCTATAATCTGGCAGCTGAATGCATACAGTTGTACCTACGTTTTGGACTGATACGCCCTCCAATGCAAGGTTTAGAACTTCGACGCTTGCGCCAGGCAATGGGTGAGAACTTTCTTACCTGGGCAGAAGAATATTATGCTGAAAATGAAAACGGGCAGGGCGATCATATTAACAAGCGTGAGATCAGGAGAGATGTGTATAAAGAAGCTAGCGACAAGGTACAGATCCCAAGTAAGTTTTTTACAGCTACCAATTTTAAGAAACGCCTAAAGGCTTTTTGTGCTTACAAAGGTTATAAGTTAAATCCATTCCTGTTCGACCCGGTAACCGGCCAGGCACTGAACCACGACAACGATGGTAATGCTAAGGTTGACGATAAAAGTGGTGGTGTGGAATACATAACTGTCGCCAATAAGTTTTTCAATGAAGCGGATCCAGATAATTTACCATTCTAATGAATATAAAGACAGATAAATACGGATTTAAGTATGTTGATGAACTTCCCGATGGGTTTGTGCCAGGCAATATCAGACATTTTATTGATGGCAATAAAGCAAAGATTGGGTTGGAGTATCTTCTCCATAACTACGCAGGAACACGCTACGAAGTTCATATTGTGACCGAGAACACCAGAAGCGAATCGATATTACCTTTTATTAAAAGTGGACAGCTGTATGTACGGGCATAGAAACATAGGTACAATGGTTTTCTGGTGTACGAGTGTACTTGTGCGAAGCACGCCATTTGTTCACATAAAGCACGGGAGTAAAGATCTTATGTGCTTTTTCTTTGTTTTTTTTGCCTGCCCTCCCTTTTCAAATTATAAAATAGTACAAATGAACAGAGTAAATAATGCCCGAAAATTGCTGACAGCCATACATATATATACTTTTTATATTTTTTTTGTCTTTAGATTAAGATACTTCTATAATAAGAGATATAAAACAGTACAATTGTACAGCTTTTTCGTACTATTTTGCATCGATCAGAATATCAGACTTTTAAGACCACCTTAAGCACCGTACTATTTTCGTACTATTCCGTACTATTTGTACTAAATTGATTTTGTACGAAGCTAAGTGTTTAGTAGCCAGCGATATAGTATTTTTGTAATTTAAAAGTACAGTTGTACTAAAAATTTTAGGTTTAGATGCAAGTGTACTGTTCTACAATGGAGAAAATAAAATGAGCGATAATCAATCAATAACTGCCGATGCCAATTTAATGCATCACTTATTATTATGGATTTATAACTGGACCAAAGAGGATTTTGAACTGGCCTTTAAATATTCTCCCCTGGGCTGGCGGTACCAGTGGGATAAGTTTCAGGGTAGGATTAATGAAGACACTAACGAGAGTTGTGGCCCGTTAATAGCAACGATTTTGAACATGGATGATTTACATCAAACCTTGCTGTTTAATTACATCACCACTAAAAAATATGGCGATTGTATTAGAAAGAGAGCTGAAAATGTTGCCTGGATGAAGGAGATGCAGCTTAGAGCAGAAACAGGAGCTCTTGATTAACCTAACCATTCGAAACCATGACTGAAGAAAAAATTGAACAGCTAAAGCATGAGCTTGGCAAATTTGGAGTTGTAGAGAAATGCCAGGAAGGTTTTGGAGAAGTATTTATCAGGATCATCGATTTTGATCCTGATAATACTATTCAATGTCTTCAATTGATAACTGGTTTATACCCGGTGATTCATACCATTCAAATCCGCCCTGGTTATTTGTTGGTTCGAGCCAAGCTCGATGAGCTTCCTGCTCGAGGTAAACCTGCAAAACAAAAAGCTTACACCAAAACTGAAAAGCATGGACAACGAGCGATTAAACCTATGCCTGGGAAAGAATGAGGGTGTATTTTTTATCTAAATGTAAAAAAAGAACTGCTTTATGTTATCACCTATGT
>JBFHES010000308.1:0-4867 GCA_041584015.1 Bacteroidales bacterium | reverse complement strand
CGATTGCTCAATTAATCAGCTGCTAGATCAATAACTATAATTCACTTAATTAATATAGCGGTGGCACGGCTTGTTGAAATCAGAAGATAATCTTGGTTAAACCTCAGGTAGGTTTGAACAATCCTAACGTTCATTCCTGACGCAGCAAAGCAGAAATAAGGAATCTTATAATTTCAATACAAGCCATTCCTGAACGTATATTTAACTTTAACGAAAAACCCCGGTTCTGTGAATTTATCAGGCCGGAGGCCTTCTATCACTGCGACATAGCGAGGACGCTATGCCGAACTGTAGGTTAAACGAAAGCTATTTGCAAAGAGGCCAAGTCCATTATAACTATTTCCGAACTTGCTGACTAATACAACGAGTCAAGCCGCGCGCTGGCCAGACAAATCGCCGGGATGAGGTGATCGATTTGTCTAGATTTTTTTGGTTCTTTTTTCAGCAATGGAAAAAAGATCAGATAGAATTATTTCTTCAACATTTTGCTGGTCAAATAAATTCAACAACTCATTACTAACATTCGATGGGCTTCATTAAGCATTAAGGTGTTTTCAGTGCAAAAAAAAAACGAGCTTGTTTACTTTAACAAGCTCGTTTGAAATTATAACTTAAGTTTTGTTATTTCTTATGCTTTTTCGACCATGAGTCCTTAAGCGAAACAGTTCTGTTAAAAACAGGTTTGCCAGGTTTCGAGTCGTGTCTGTCTGCCACAAAATAGCCCAATCGTGTAAACTGGTATCTGCTTTCAGGTTCGGCATTGGCTAGCACTGGTTCTGCTTTGCAATTGGTAATTGTAGTAAATGAATCGGGGTTTAGAAATTCCTTAAAGTCTTTGTCTTTATGACCGTCTGGTGCCTCGTCGCTAAACAATCGATCGTATAAACGTACTTCGGTGTCAACCGCATGTGCTGCCGAAACCCAATGCAAGGTACCTTTTACTTTGCGTGTTACACCGCTACCACTTTTTGTTTCCGGATCGTAAGTACAAAGTAGTTCGGTAATTTCTCCTGTTTCCGGGTCTTTAACAAAATCGTTGCATTGAATAATGTAAGCAGACTTTAAGCGCACTTCGCGACCTGGTCCTAAGCGGAAGAATTTCTTTGGTGGATCTTCCATAAAATCACCACGCTCAATATAAATCTCACGTGAGAAAGGAAGCATACGGGTTCCTGCTTCCGGATCCTCAGGGTTGTTAACCGTTTCCAGTTCTTCCGATTGATCTTCAGGATAGTTGGTAAGTGTAATTTTTAGCGGATCGAGTACCGCCATTACACGGGTAGCCTTTTTATTCAGATCTTCGCGAATAGCATTCTCAAGCAAGCCTATGTCGTTTAAAGCATTGTATTTAGTGTAACCAATGGTATCAACAAAATTTCGTATCGATTCTGGTGTATAACCTCTGCGTCGCAACCCTGAAAGCGTTGGCATGCGCGGATCGTCCCATCCGGTAACTAAATTCTCTTGTACCAATTGAAGTAATTTACGCTTGCTCATTACCGTATAAGTCAAATTCAGTCTGTTGAATTCAATCTGACGTGGCGCATAATCGCTGTCTTTTAGTTTATCTGCAAACCAGTCGTAAAGCGGACGATGCACTTCAAACTCTAAAGTACAAAGTGAATGGGTAATGCCTTCGAAATAGTCCGACTGGCCATGAGCAAAATCGTACATCGGATACACTTTCCATGTGTCACCTGTGCGGTGATGTGGTGTTTTAATAATGCGGTAGATGATTGGGTCGCGCATGTGCATGTTCGATGATTTCATATCAATCTTAGCCCGCAGAATAAGCGATCCCTCTTCGAACTCACCTTCATTCATTCGCTTGAATAAATCGAGGCTTTCCTCAACCGGACGATCCCTAAACGGACTGTTTACGCCAGGTTCGGTAGGTGTACCTTTTTGTTTTGCAATTTCCTCAGACGATTGTTCCTCTACATAAGCAAGCTCTCGTTTGATCAGTTCAGTGGCAAATTCATAAAGCTTCCCAAAATAGTCGGAGGTGTAAAACTCACGATCCTCCCAATCGAAGCCCAACCATTTAATATCATCTTTTATTGAATCAACATATTCAACATCTTCTTTTGTAGGGTTGGTATCGTCGAAACGCAGGTTGCATTTCCCATTGTGGTTTTCAGCAATTCCAAAATCAAGACAAATTGCCTTGGCATGTCCAATATGCAAATAGCCATTTGGCTCTGGCGGAAATCGTGTATGTATTCTCTGATTATTTTTGCCAGCGGCTAAATCTTCTTTCACAAACTGCTCAATGAAATTCAAAGAACGTTTCACTTCTTCGTTTTCTAGTAAATTACCTGTTTCCGACATGGTCTTGATTCTTTTAATTATGAGCTGCAAAAATAGGAATTTTGAAATGAATCTATTGAAAAACTTAGCCCCTAAGATCTTGGATATTTTCGCTTGATAGGATTAAAGTAATATTGCGACATCAAAAGTGTGATATATCGCACGTATCTAACTTAAAATCTTAGCGTAAACATATAGCTGAGTAAATTTATCCGATGGGCACAAGTTTTTCAAGAAACTGGTGTCTGATAGATATGTTCTCATTAGGGAAAGCTAAATGGACGAGAAAAAGCTCATTCGGAAAATTATAAATAAAGACCAGAAAGCATTCAAGCTTTTTGTCGATAAGTACCAGGTGATGGTGATCAACATCTGCATGGGTTTTTTGCATAATAGAGATGAGGCTAAGGATTTAGCGCAAGAGGTTTTTATTCAGGCCTATTTATCCATTGATAAGTTTAGAGAAGATGCCTCTTTGTCAACCTGGCTCTACCGCATAACAAGCAATAAAGCGCTTAATCATTTGCGCAGTAACGAAAAACGTAAAAACGACCGATCCATTAATTCCCTGCAAACCGACAATACGTATTTTGATGTGGTAGCTGGCCCGGAAACCAATAGTGATTACTTAATGATTGAGGCCGAACGCAAACGCAATTTACATATGGCCATTGATGCTTTGCCGGAAAATCAGAAAACAGCTTTTGTATTGAGCAAGTATGAAGATTTGTCGTACAAAGAAATTGCCGATGTTATGGAGCTTTCTGTGTCTTCAGTTGAGTCGTTACTTTTTAGAGCACGTAAGGGTTTGCAAAAGAGCTTGACAGATTGTTATGAAAAAATGAAAGAGTAGCGCAAGTTTTTTAAAATTGAAGTGTCAATATAAACAGAGATTAAAAGATGAACTGTACTGATGTAAAATACGACTTGCTGAATTTGCTCGAGGGCGATTTAGAAACATCCCAGGAAGTTCAGATCCGTGAGCACCTGTCGGCATGTGAAACTTGCACAGCTAATTACAATGAATTGCAGCAAACACTTGCAATTATTGAAACTGAAAGAACAGCTGTGCTGGATGATGATTTTAGCGCCTCGGTGTTAGAAGCCATTAAGGAGCAAAATCAAACCGTAAGTTTTACAAGCCGCATGAAGCAGGTATTACTTTATGCTGCAGTTGTATCAATTGGTATTTTTATTGGTTCACTAACAGCTAATTTGTTGGTGGCTTCAAATGATCAGGTAAGTCATGATCCACTTCAGGAATTGTATCTCGACGGATTAAAAGCAGAGCCGCTGGAAACCTTCTTAATCTCAAATTAAAAGAATATGAAATACACACCACAACCCAAATTATTAATATTGTTGGTAGTTGTTCTCCTTGTTTCGAACATTACCACAATAGTTACCATAGTGTATTTACAAAGGCATATTGCATCACCTGAAACTAGTGTAGATGTTAAGTCAGATGCTGATTCTGAATTACCAAGAGGAATGTTCTTCAGGGATAAATTAGATTTAGACGATGAGCATCTTGATTTATTCAGAGGCTTTCATCAAAATTATAACCGTACCACAAGATCAATAACAGCTGAACTTGAAGCGAAACGTCAGGAGATGGTGAATGAGCTGGGCAAAGAGCACAGCGATACACTTCAGCTCCATGAACTGGCCCATGAAATAGGAACGCTACATACCGAGCTTAAGGAAATGACCATCGACTATTACCTGGATATGAAAGCACATTGCAACAGCGACCAGCGCTTAATCCTTAACGAAGTATTTAATGGATTGCTTAATAAAGATGGCAACGTAACACTTCCAGGTAAAGGCGGGCAGCACAGGTGGGGGCAAAAAAGACGAAACAATTAACCTTATAAAATTTATATAATGATACACGTTAAAATAACATTGAAATCGGCCTTTGTAATTGCATTAATTGCAATACTGGGCTTGGCCGTTAATCCGGCAAATGCCCAGGGTAGGCAGGGCAGACAAGGAAATCAGCAACAGAATTATTCAACAAATTATTTGTCGATTCCGGATTTGACAATAGATCAGCAGACTAAAATTGAGCAAATTCAAACGAAACATCGCGATGAAATTGCCGTATTGCGCACTAAAAGAAGAGATACGAGAGATAGCGATGAAAAGCAGCAGATTCGTAACGAGATGGATGCTAAGAATAAAGCGGTAAAAACTGCGATTCGAGCAGAACTAACCAGTGAACAACAAAAATACTTTGATGAAAATTGTTCCTCATCAACTAACTGTAAGGGAAACAGACGAGGACAAGGATTTAAAGGCAAAGGCCGCAAGGGTAACTGTGGTAGCGGAAATAGAAAATAAATTACTTAATCACTAAACGTAAAGAAAATGAAAACAGCTAAAAATTTATTGAGTTTACTCATGATGATTGCAATGCTTGGAGCATTCTCATCATGCGAGGAGTTAGACGTTTTTGACTCACCAATTGATGGTCAGACGAGTACTGTAGTAGATGGTATTGAGACCGGAGACTTAAAGAGTGTTAGCGCTAGCTTTGTGTCAACGGCAGCCT
>JBFHES010000307.1:0-4875 GCA_041584015.1 Bacteroidales bacterium | reverse complement strand
TGTTGATGACACATATTATGAATATTCTTCATAATATCGTGTAAGCGACTTTCCACCTCATCTGCTGTCCAGCTAATATGCATTGAGTTTTGGGCAATTTCTAATCCGGATGTTGCAACCCCACCAGCATTCGCCGCCTTCCCAGGACCGAACATCACGCCGTTCTCAATAAAAATATCGATAGCTTCTGATGAACATGGATTGTTTGCGCCTTCAACCACAACAGTACAACCATTCTTAATAAGCGTGTGCGCATCTGCTTCAGTAACTTCATTCTCAATGGCAGAAGGAAGTGCAATATCACATTTTACCTCCCAGGGTTTGCGTTGTTGTCGAAACTGTGCTTCTGGAAACTCATAAGAAAACGGTCGCACCAAGTCTTCATTCAAGGCACGCAACTCAATTAAATATTCGATCATGTCTTCATCAAGTCCATCTTCTACATATATATAGCCATCAGGGCCTGAAATGGTAATCACCTTAGCTCCCATTTCGTGCGCTTTTTTTGCCGCACCATAGGCAACATGTCCAAAACCAGAAATGGCAATACGCTTATCTTTAATACAATCATCTGAAAAAAGCAGCATTTCGTTTAAGAAATAAATAAGACCATACCCGGCCGATACATTTTTTATATGGCTACCACCCCACTCGGTACCTTTGCCAGTGAGTACACTCTGATGTTTACCCGATAACTTAAGATACATGCCATAGAGATATCCTATTTCACGGGTTCCTACACCAAACTCGCCTGCTGGTATATCTAAATCAGCGCCAATCACCTTCCACAGCTCCAACATGTATGCCTGGCAAAAACGCATGATCTCTTCCTCCGATCGTCCTATCGGATCAAAATCAGCACCACCTTTGGCACCACCCATTGGCAATGAGGTTAAACTATTTTTTAAGGTTTGCTCAAAGCCCAGCGACTTTAATAAATCGAGATTTAAATTCTGATGAAAGCGCAATCCTCCTTTATAAGGACCTAAGGCATTGTTATACTGAATACGGTAGCCTTTATTAATATTCACTTTCCCTAAATCATCAATCCAGCTTACTTTAAAAATTACAATCCGATCTGGTTCAATTATCCGCTCAATTATGCCTGCATTCAAAAATGCAGAGTTCTCATCAATCAGTTCCTCTGTTGATTCAAGAAACTCACGTATCGTTTGATGATAGTAAGGTTCGTTCGGATATTTTTTTTCTAGTTCAAATATGAATTTATCGATGTCCATTAGTTCAGGATTAGTTTATCAAAGTTAAGCAATTGTGTGGTACTTGCGGATACTAACAATACAAGTTTATTATAATAGAACTATGCTTTAAAGTATTTATCAAGACGCTCTTTCTTTTTCTGTTTTAGATTCCTGCCTGGTTTCATAACTGCTCCAATCTTTTGCTGTCCATCAATTTTGATTATTATTGGTTCATCAAATCTGATGTGTCTAAGCCATTCATTCTCGAATACTGTTTCCTGCTGATCTAGATATTCTGTATTGTAAAAGCCATCATTGGTATACGGGTTGATTGTAAAATACCCCACTCTAAAGGAAGTCAGGTTCTGGAAAAAGTGCGTTCCCTGACTTGGATCTATTCTAAAGTTATCCAATCCAGATTCGACAATAACTCGCGCATTAGAAATCTGCGGCCACTTTACCGGTACGCCTAACCACGGATCACTTGAGCCCCATCGCCCGGGACCAACTAAAACGTACTGATTTCCTGTTTTCAAGAACTCATCATTTAACTCGCCAATCATTTGTGCTATTTCCTTCGTCTTAGCCGGGTCGAAACTCTCAGGTTTCACATATACCATATCATGAACATCTTCGATAATGCCATTTCCTAAAGCACTCTTTGAATAAATCAAAGTTTCCTCTTCTTGTATCTGGCTCAGGTCTTCATCAATACGTTCGCGATTAGCAACAATCGGACGAATCTGCAATACATTAAAAACCCTTGGCGACCCCTTCGGCACATCAAGATTCGCAGCAAATTCAATTTCAACCGGATTATTCATTTCCCTTTGCCCAACCTCTAACAAATTGGCAATTATATCAGCTAGCGGAAATGAATTATACTTTAAGATATTGGCAAAAGTAATGATGCGCTTGCCTTTATAATTCATTCCATCGCGTACAATATTGTTTTGAAAGTCGTAGGTTGATGCCACAAACTTTAACGAGTTATCTTCTTCTGCATCCTTTATTCTTAAGAACTTCAGATTAACACCATCGTCCAGCGAAGACTTGTAACTTTCGCAGGAGAGATCCAAAGCAAAAAATTTCTTTTGTGTCTCTCTAAGCGACATTTCAGGGTTCGACAGTTGCAAAATTTTCTTTGGGTATTTTGGTGAAAAACGCAATGTGGTATCGCCTTCTACCACATACTTACCCAGACCAAAGGCAATATTCGCAATTCCATCTTCAGGTTTTTCAGGCTCAATTGGATAAAAGTTTACCGATCGGGCTACACCTGATACAGTGGGATAAAACTTATCGCCATAACTTTTACCACAAACTTCTTGAAGAATAATCGCCATCTTTTCTTCATCAATCACATTGGAAGTTGCTGTCATGTACGATTTACTCGACTTAAAATAAACCGAAGCATAAACCGATTTTATAGCGCTGCTCAACATATCAATCATTCTGCATTCATCCGATTTTTGCAAAGGAATCATGTAAGTTGAATACACCCCGGCAAAAGGCTGATAGTGTGAATCCTCTAACAAACTAGATGATCGGACAGCAATTGGATTATCAACATGGCGAATAAAAAAGTATAAATCTTTATGAATACGAGCTGGCAGCGAGGCCTCCTGAAAATGACTTAAAATCTCATCATCTGAGATATCAGAAAGTGCAATCCGGTAAAGTGAATTACTTTCCATAAACTCATCAAAGACATCGGTACTAAGCACCACAGTTCTTGGAATTGAAATCAATACATCATCATACTTATCAAGTAACCAGTTACGCTTGATTAATGAATCTACAAAGGCCAGACCTCTTGCTTTTCCTCCAATTGATCCGTCACCAATGCGACTAAAAATCTGATATTCATCGTAGCGATCTCTGTAAAATTTAGAGATAATTCCACGTCCCTTGTTCCTCCGATAACTAGCAATGGTGTCGTATAAGAAATGCCGTACCTGGTCAATATTCTGAAAATCCTCCGGACTTAAATATTTAAATATCTCGGCAATTGGAAATAATGCACGAGCCGTCAGCCATTTTGAAAAGTGATTTCGTGTGATATGATACTCAAGCGATTCATCAGGAATCTGGAAAATGACATCCTGCAAGGATTTAAGATCGCTGGCTGCATTGATAACCTTGTGATTCTTTGGATTAATAAACTTGAAATCGCCAAAAGCAAAAAATTCGCTAATGAATTCCTTGAGCTCTAGCGATAAGGTTTTCGACAGTTTATGAATAAATCCAACCTTCACCATTTTGGCCATTAGCTTATTGCTAATCTCCGATGATTGCAACAAGATTGGCAAATAAGGATCGTCCTTCTTGATGCGTTCGCAAAGCTTGATACCAGCTCGCTTATCCATCCTTCCTTTGCGCTTGTATGAAATATCAGAAATTATCCCCAGTAAATTTGTTTTATACTTATCGTAAAACTCAATTGCTTCTTCGTAAGTGGTTGCAAGCAGTATTTTTGGACGACCACGCATGCGCATCATTTGCTGATGCTCATTTAAGCCTTCCATCATAAATTTCTTGGAGTGCTTAAAAATAATTTTGTAAATATTGGGTAAGTAGCTTGAATAAAACCGAACCGAATCTTCGACCAATATGATGGTTTGTACGCCCACTTCTTTTACGTCATATTCAGCATTGCGCTTGTCCTCAATTAATTTAATTATTGCCAATAGCAGGTCGGCATTACCAAGCCACGAGAATACATAATCAATGGCACTCATGTCGCCCTTGTTCAACTTCATCGAAGCATTTCGAGAAAATGCAGTAAGCAGTACTATTGGAATATCGGCAACCACATTTTTAATCTGGCGCGCCATGGCAAACACATCCATATCGTCGATACTAAGCATTGTAATCACCAGATCGATATTACCATTTGCCACAATCTCAAGGGCTTCCTGTGCTGTACTAGCCATAATAAATTGTGGTGGATAGCGCAGGTTCAGGGAGACATATTCCATAAATATCTGCTCGTCAATACGGCCATCCTCTTCCAAAATAAAAGCATCGTACGAACTACACAAGAGCAGAACCTGACTGATACGATTCTTCATTAATTGGTTAAAAGCTGTTTCAGCAAAGTAATATTTACTACTCTCCATATTTTGACCCGGTACAGGATTATTATTTGTCATGCTCATCTATCTAATTTAAGCTAAAGCTACTATTTACTTAGCAGTTTTTGCGTTTCCTTTCTGTTAATTTTGCCGTTTGCTGTATAAACAAACTGGTCTATTGTTATAAGTTCTTTAGGGCATTCAATTTTACTAAGTTCATTTTTGCAAATAGCTAGAAATGCCTCTGTCTGCTCATTTCTCATTGGGTCACCCTCTAGTAAGAGAACAACTGATTCGCCAAATACAGGATCGGGCTTTCCGCACACAATAAAGTTAGTATTAATATAGGCCGCTAATTTCAACTCGAGCTGTTCTGCTGCCACTTTAACTCCCCCACTATTAATCACATGATCAACGCGTCCTAACCAAACAAACTGGTTCTTACTTTTCAGATCAACCAAATCGTTAGTTACAATAAGCTCCTGAAGGTAGGGTGCCTCAATTGTCAAACAATCTCTTTCATCCTTGTTAAATACAACATTAGGTAATGCCGTGAAATATGGCTCAAAGGGCTTATTTAAACTTTGCAAGGCCACATG
>JBFHES010000306.1:0-4879 GCA_041584015.1 Bacteroidales bacterium | reverse complement strand
TAATGCTGCTGCCTCCGTTGGGATCGACACCGCTTATAGGGTTGTTTCCCATGCCAACATATGGGCTGTGATATTGGTTGTATTGTTCTTGCATCAGTTGTGACTATTTGTATTAACGATTATATGGGATTCCTGATCTCCGCTTTGCTTTGTCAGGAATGATTATGATCGATTTTGAGATGTATTAATCTGGATGTTAAATAAAAAATAATCAGGGCTTCACTTCAAGTGAAACCCTGATTTTAAAATTATAACTTATTTAATGATTTGCATTTTACCCGAAGCCATATCTGTTTTGGTAATAAGCTTATAATAGTATGTTCCAGCACTGAGTTCTTTACTGTTATAACTGAAGCTTTGATTTCCTGCCGTCAGACTTAAGCATATATGCTGATCCACTATTTTTCCTGTTAAATCATAAACATAAAGTAAAACATCACTTTGCTCGGGAAGATAGAATTTAAAGGTGCTGGATGATTTAAATGGATTTGGCTGTAGACCGAACAACATAAAATTCGCCTGATCGGTAATGCTTATTTTCTTGGCTACGGCAATTGCATTATTTGAATAGGTTTCGTTGCCTTCAATCCATTCCTCAATTCTTATTTCCTGACCGGTGCTTGTACGAATCAAGAATGATTCACCATCCAATAAACCATCAATTTCAGTGGTGCTCTCATCATCACCCCAAAGTGTAATGCTTGTGAAATTACTTTGCGGAGTTGCTTTACCAATTAATAAACCTGAGGTGCTGTAAATCTCAATATCACCATTAATAGCTTCATGATTTATTTCTAAACCTAAGGTCATGTTTTGCCCTGTGTTTTTGTTAAGCTGTGTGTTAAGGCTTAGTTGTTTATTCAACTGAAGGTCGACACTGTTTGGTGGATAGCTAAAGCTGCAAGCAGCTGAGGTCTTAATTTGATACCCATCGCCGGGAATCATACTCCCAATCATATTGACATTATAAAGAGGCCAATAAACAACACCTGTTTTATCTTTTACGATGGTTAACTGTTGCTGAATTGAATTAAACATTTGTGTAATATCGCCGGGTGTGTCACGCAAATAAGCCATAAGGCTCCATGAATTTGTTAGCTGAATGTAGGTTGATTCAGGTTGAATTTGTACTCCGGCTACATCAATTGAATGAGCGCTGCTCATGTTAAGTTGATAAGCTTCGCCAATGGTAAAACCTGATAGTTGATCTACCTGATAAATTGGCCAGAAGACATTGCCATTCTCATCTTTCATAAGCAACACGTCTGCAACAATATCCTTAAAAATAGAATCAAGATCATTTATTGTTGGATCTACATAAGTAGAAATATAGCTCCAGCCCTTGGTAAGGTCGATGGTCTGATTAGTATATGTGACAGAACTCAATGCGGTTATTGCGCTAAGTCCTTGGTGTTGGTAAGTGTCGAAGCTTAGGAAATCCTGGCTGTAGGTGGCAACAGCATCATAAATCATATTTTCTGCTTGACGGTAAATTTTCCAATTGAATGTTTCGCCAGGATCAAAACCATCTTTAATTTGTGAGGTGACATCGTTACCCCACACTGAAATGGAATTATTTGCATTTACATTGATGACGTTCGCAGTACCTGCACATTTAAGAACACCATTATAATAATAGAAGGCGCCTATTGCATCTCCCTGTTCTAACGGCTGACCGTTAACTGTTACGGAATTCGCAAATAGGAGAACCGTATGATTTTGCCCGGTGTTGGTATAATTCCAGGCAGCAGGTGTGTAAACGCATACACTATCGCTATATGTTGCAAATTCATTGTAATTATCGGCTAATGGATCCAGACATCCAGCGATTGAGTTTACATAGAATGAATAGCCTTCGCCATATCCTACTGATCCAATTCTTGTAACTCGTGCCAGATAGGTTCCGGTATTTAAGAATGGTATGTCAACTTTTGTGTCGTACTGACCCGTGCAGTCGTAGCAAGTATCGCTACTAAATAATACGGTACCATTACAGTTGTCGAGAATCTCAATTTTTGAGTTAAAATAGACATCATATAAACGTACGGCAATGTTTGCATAGTCATCATCTAGTTCGAAACTATACCAGACCGTATCGTTTGGAGATAGCATACCAAGTCTTCTATAGTCATTAATATTTCCATAATCGATGGCTAATTGACATGAGTCTCCTGTGAAGTAACAACTACCGTCATCTACGCTTGCATATGGGTCGAAATTTAAAGCAAACATATTAGTACATCCCTGGTGCTGCGTGTAAACGTTTATCTTGAATAGTTTAGGAAACACCATATTGGCAGTTGCCACCCTTTTAAGCAATAATTTATAATCTCCTGCATTAAGGCTTGGTAAAATGATTTGTGTTCCTATGCTATTGCTACAAGGTTGATTATCCAAACTGTCGTATAAAATTATACCGCCGCAATCATCATAAATTTCTAATTCAGTATGATAACCTGTGCCGTAGGCCGAGATAACAACATCATTGTAATTTTGATCGAGTGTAAACGAAATCCACCTATCTGGAATCGCTTCGTCGATGTGCCCGGTAAGTACAGGATCGTTTATTAATCCATACTGAAGAGGGATTGTGCAAGAGTCTCCTTCAAAATAGCAAGAGAAATTATCGGCAGTTGCCAGAGGATCGTAATTTACTGCATCGGGATCTGTACAACCTTCAGGAGCATCAAAGATTGTAAGGGTATATTCGCCACCGGTCCAGTTTGGTATTGGCCAGCTGTTAGGCCAACCAATAGCGGTTAGTTTTACCCAATAATTGCCAGCATCTAAAAAAGGGAAGTTTAGCTTTGCTTTATTATCTGAACACACTGAGCCACTAGGGCCAGGCAGAATTAAATTTCCATTGCATCCATCGTAAACATCTATTGAGGTATTAATGATGCTACCACACATTGATACCTTTACATCTGTGTAGGCTTGGTCGAGTGTGAAGAAATGCCATTTTTCTTGTAAATGCTCTTGCATGGAATTAGTTACAGCCGGACCGTTTATTAAACCATAATCTATGGCTATTGAACAAGAATCACCTGGGTAGTAGCACGAACCATCACTTATGTTCGCAGTAGAATCGTAATTTAGAGCTTCTGGATCGTAGCATCCATAATGCTTAGAGCCTATCCTGAAAAGGTATTGTGCATTTCCGCTTGATGTGATTTTAACCTGATAAATACCTGGTGTCATATCCGGTACCATCAATCCGTTCCAAAAGGTAATTGGGTTGGGTGTATTAATAAGCGAATCGCAATCAGCATAAAGCTCAATCTCATAGTCAAAATGAGGATGATCAAAGTCTTCAGGATTAATGCTAATGTATTCATGGTTTTGATCCAATTCAAACTCGAACCAAACTGTTGGCTGAGCATAGCTGAGTTCCCCTGGGATTGGTGTGCCCGATATTGAATTGTCGGTTATTACTCCATAAGATATAGGATTGCTGCATGAATTATTAAAATAGAAAATGGTGTCGTTGTTGGCGTTAGAGCTGAATGGATTTTCAATCCAGGACTTTAGCTTTGTAAAGCTGCTGGTGTCAGAGATTGCATAATTGAAACTATGAACTACTGTATCACCTCCTAGAATAGTCAGTTGTACATTGTCGCAAATAAGTGAATCGTTATCAATTTGCAAGCAAATATTACTGATCTGGGCGCTAGACGAATTGTGATTAATAATTTCTACACTAACATTCTGTGCCGGACCTGCTGGTATGTCATCTTCAGGGAAGGTAAATTTATTTAAGGCAATGTCGGTTTCATTGCTGCCATCGCTAAATGTAAAATTGTCGATTGAATAATTAGCTGCCCATGTTGGGGGGAATTTAATTTGTAGGGTGCTGTATTGAGCATATTCGCTTAGATCAAAAAACACTGTTTCTGTTCCGATTATTGGATAAGGTAATACCAGGTCGTAGGATGTTGTGTCGTCCACTATAATAATACAGTCGGGATTACTGTAGTTGCTCGTTAAAAGTTGGATAGTTACATCAAAGGAAAGGCTTATCGCGTTAACATAAGTTAAATCAAATACTGGTGTAGTTAGGTAGTTGGTGCAATGATTGTAACCAAGTGCTGGTATTTTCATGGCTCCACCAACTACCGAAATTGCACCTTCATTACCTATTGAGCAATACTGATAAATGTTCCAATCGTGCGAAGGAGAACCGTAAAAGAATTGCGTGTATGGATAGTTTGTTATTGGAGCTGCTGGTACGCTTTGAGCAACTATTCCCTTGTGTCCAAAAGAGAGTGTCAGGATCAATGCTATAAGTAGTCTGCCTATAGAATGAGTCGACCAAATTGATTTTAATGAAATCATAGTTAAGTTATTTAGTTCAATATCAACAAAGTTAAACTATTTATAAATCATCGTATAGATGTTTGACCAATTATGCTAGTATGTTGACCAGACGTATTTAATTTAAGATAAGTTGTTGAAACGAAAGTATTTTAACCATCTGTGTCTTGAAAAACAAAAAAGGAAGACTAGTAGTTAATCTTCCCTTGCAATATTTTAGCGTATCATGTTTATCGGTTAATAATCAGAATCTCTTTCGTAATTTGATTGTTGTTCTCAATTTGAACGGTATAAATACCATTGTTTAAATCCTGAACGTTTACCTGAGTTTCATTTTCCGTAATTTTAACAATTTGTCCAAGGCTATTGATAATAGTGAGCTTCGATGCGTTTGTTATACTGATTACATCTTTTGCAGGATTTGGATAGATGTACGCGCTATGACCTTCGTTAATTGACTCAATTGAAACTCCACCATGAACTGTTACCAGCCACTTATTTGTTGAAAGGCTGTCTTCTGCATTAATTGTATAAATGACCGATCCTGATGTGAAGTCAACAGGGG
>JBFHES010000305.1:0-4940 GCA_041584015.1 Bacteroidales bacterium | reverse complement strand
CTTTGATAATGTTACCCTTATCAATTAATTTTATAGGTTTTCATTTAGTTGCTGACATGGCAGGTATTCCGGGAGCAGCATTTGTGTTCCTTGTAAACGTGTATTTTATTATCAGATACAAAGACAAATACATGTCGCTTTTAAAAGAGTAACTTGCTAAAGTTCTCTTAATAATATACAAAGAGCTTGTTGTGAAATCTATGTCACAACAAGCTCTTTTTTTATACCAATTGTTTCTCTACTTCAACCGATGAATCGGAGCCATAATGCGAGATGAATTCATGCTTTTTAAATACGGATAGCATTGCCGAATTGTCGGTGGTGGTTTGTGCAACAAATTTCTTCAATTCCCAATCCTTGGCAATTTCCAGACAAAACTCCGTAATGAAATTACCCAAATCCTGGTGTTGCCATTTGTCGGCAATAAGAATGGCGTACTCTGCCATATCATGATCAGGGTCTGCAACCAATCTGCCAACACCAATCAATTCTTTCCCACTTTCGGTTTCAACCTCGGCTACAATTGCAATCTCTCTACTGTAGTCAATGTAGCAATATCTGGTTGCAATGTCGTGCGAATCCCAATGAAACATATACCTGAAACGGGAATAGATTGATTCCTTGGAGCAGGAAGCAAGAAGCTTTAACCAAAGTGGTTCATCTTCCGGCTTAATGGGGCGCAATTTAACAAGTGATCCTTTAACCTTTCCAACCTCTTTCGAGTATTTTTCAGGGTAAGGTTCCAGAGCTAAATGGGCGTATGGTTTTGGAGAAATGGTTCTATCACTTTCCAGAATTATTCGTGCGTCCAGAGCAATTACTTCCGTTTCAGTTACCAGAAGTGGGTTTATGTCTAGTTCCTTTATCTCCGGAAAGTCGGCAATTAAATAAGACAAACGTATGATTGATTCAATAAGCTTATTGATGTTTTTGCGGGCAGCTCCACGGTAACCATCAAGCAACTGGTACACTTTCAATGGTTCTATCATAGCTCTAACCAGTCGTTCGTTTAGCGGTGGCAAGCCTATCACCCGATCATTAAAGAGTTCTGCCTGAGTGCCACCCATTCCTGCCAAAAGAACAGCACCAAATACAGGATCTTTCTTGCTTCCCAGCAGCACCTCAACTCCATCTGCCAAATTAATCATTGGCTGTAAAGTAGCGCCTTCGATTATAGAGTTAGGAGCTTTTTCCCGGACCTCCTGCATCATCTTTTTCCAGGAATGTTTGAGGTCCTGTTCATTCTCAATATTAAGAATAACACCACCAACATCCGATTTGTGCGTAATATCCGGCGATGCAATTTTCATTACCAAGGGATAATTCATAACTGCTGCTAAGGCTAGAGCTTCTTGTTCGCTGGCAGCCATGCGTGGTAAACTGGTTGCAATGCCATAGCTTTCGAGGAGTTTTTTCGATCGTTCCTCAGAGATTAAACTATGGTCGCTTGGGGTGTGTTCTAAAAACTCTTTTCGAATAGTCGCACGGTTGATTTTAAAATTAAGTGGAATGTCTCGTGGGGTTTCATATAGTTGTTCCAGGTTTTTAGAATAGCTCACCAATGTCATGAATGCCTGTATGGCTTGCTCTGGTGTACGATATGCAGGAATTCCTGCATTGCTAAATAGTTCGATTCCATCCTTCATACTCGAACCTCCCAGCCAAGCCGCAAAAATTGGTTTCTTCTGTTTTTCGGCTACCTTTATTAATTCGCGGGCAGTTGCCGTTGGGTTGGTCATTCCTTGGGGCGTGAGAATAGCCAGCACGGCATCAACACCTTTATCGTTAATGGTAATGTCTACCGCCTTGGCAAATCGTTTTGCACGAGCGTCTCCAAGCACGTCAACGGGGTTTCTGTGCGACCAATAGGCAGGGAGATGCATGTTTAGCAGTTCCATTGTTTCATCAGACAAGGTGGCCAAATGCCCACTAGTTGCTATTAGTTTATCGGATGCCATTACACCCGGACCTCCTGCATTTGTTACAATTCCAAGTCGGTCGCCGTTTGGGATTTTGTTTCGTCCGAGTAGTTCGGCACAATCAAAAATCTCGCTAATATGATATACACGAGAGATCCCGGCACGCTGGAAAGCCGCATCGTAAATAGCATCTTCAGAGGCTAATGCTCCGGTGTGCGATGCTGCAACTTCAGCAGACTCGGGAAAGCGTCCTGCTTTGTACACAAGTATTGGTTTGCTGCGAGCAAAGGCTCTTCCGGCCGAGATGAACTTTCTGGCATCTTCAATGGATTCAACATAAAGTATGATGGACTTGGTATTGTCATCTTCACCTACGAAATCAATTAAATCACCAAAATCTACATCAAGACTATTACCTACCGAGATGAAGTAAGAAAAGCCAATTTTTTCCTGAATGGCCCAATCGAGAACAGAGGTGCACAGGGCGCCCGACTGTGAAATGAAAGCGACATTTCCGGTTTTAGGTAAACCCGAAGCAAAACTGGCATTTAGCTTTAAGCCAGGTACAATAATACCCAAACAGTTGGGACCAAGAATTCGCAACTTTGGATGTGCTTGCTTGGCCAGTTTAATTTCTTCCTCGAGCTGAATGCCTTCCTTTCCAATTTCTTTAAATCCGGCTGACATAATAATTACACCATAGATTTTATTGGCAACACATTCTTTAATGATTGAAGGAACCTCATTAGCGGCTGTGCAGATAATGGCCAAGTCGGGCTTTTGTGGTAGGCTTGAAAGTCCGGCGTAGCATGCGATACCCAAAACAGCTTCATGATCGGCACTAACCGGATAAACCACGCCGGTATATCCGGCACCAACCAGATTACTTAATGTCTTTCCGCTAACACTATTAGGATTAGTACTTACTCCAATAAGTGCAATTCTCTTGGGTTTAAATATCAGGTTTAAATTTGCAATGCTCATGACCGTAGGTTGTGTATGAACATCAAAACTACACTTGATTATAAATAGTTTGTATGACCAAAATTAGGGTAGAAAGTGAGATGTTTCACCAATTTTTATTTGCAAAGAAATTTGGAAGACCATGGAGTTGATGGGCTCATGGTCTTCAGAAAAAAAGGCAAAAAAAAGAGCCACAGTGTATGCAGCTCTTTTTTCTATATTGAGTGATTATGTTATGCTAATGTAAATCTAACACTGAATCCAAAGTTCCAGGTACTGGTTGGGAAAATGTTAGATATAAACGGACGGTTACGTGTATAATCAACAAACAAACGTAAGTTAAATCGATCGCTTAAAACGTAATCGGCATTGGTTTTAATGGACAACATTCGCTGTCCGGTAGTTGCCTGCGGAAGACCATCAAGCGGTCGTAGTAATGTTTTGTTTTCTCTTAAGGAGAAATCGAAACGCAATGTTAGGTCGCTCTTAAATTCCTTATTGAATACCAAAATCTCCACATCGTTAAAACGATATCCCATACCCACTATGTACTCCTGGTTTTTAACTTCAGTAATTTGCTGGTTAGAGAAACTTAAAGTTAGGTTTCTGGTTTTCTTTAATTCAATCTTACTGGTTAAACTATTGTTCCAGGTAATGTCGAAGTTTAGCAACGGACTGTATTGCTCGTTAATCGATACAGAGCTAATTTCATGCTTTGGTAAATAGTTCTCAAGCAAGTCGCGGGTCATCGATAAACCATCGGCACCTTCTTCGTATTGAAGGTTGGTATTGTATCCTCCAATATTAAATGTTGAACGGTAGGTGTGATTTACTGCTACTGTTTTCACATATTTCTTTACCCATTCAATCTTCGATAAACCATCCCAGTTTACGCGCCAGTTTGGTTTCATGGCAAAGTAGCCAGGGAAAGTAGCCAGACTAACTTTTTCCGGATCGATGTTACTATAAGCCGCAATAAATGCAGGAATCAATACTTCTTGTGATGTTGGGCCGTACCCATCCGGGAAACCCGTTTCGTCAACTACAGCGCCATTGTAATTAGGGTCGCGTTCCTTAGCCAATCGATTGGCAATATTAATGCGGTTATTCCTGAAAGCATCAAACGCTGGCGATTCATCATTGTCTCCGGCCTTCTCGAAGGAGGTTCCAAGTGTAAGAACGGTTATTGTGAAGTTACCAGATATACGCAGACTATTCGCATGGAACACACCTGCTGAATCGGCTAAGTAGAACTCACTTACATTTTCACTCAAAGTACGCTGGGCAGTTACATCAATTCGCATTCCCGACATCGGTTCTATGGAGCTTCTAAAATTAACTGTTTGCGTAGAGTTCATTGTATATGGTGTGTTCAAGGTAGGATCATCTGTTATCCAGCCTCTGCTACCAGCATTTTTCGCAAAGTCACGATCCTGCCATCCCAGTACAAATGGTACACCCGGTGCTACAATTCCATTTACACCCTGACTTCCGAAGAAACGCGATTCAGGCATGTAACCTGGCAGTGTTGAACCATGCGATTGTTGTACTGAAATAGAGAAGTTCTTAACTCCCATTACAACACTTATGGAGCGCTCCAAAATAATCTTCAGGTAGTTTACATCAGCTTTCTTTCTACCTTTAATTACAATCTTAACGTCCTGTATATCCTTGTTTACTTTGTAAGTAATGCGTTCGTCGTTTATAATTTTCTGCTCACCAAAAATACGTTCACCCTTTACATCAAAGGCCGTAACCTCAACGTCTTCGGTACCCAGATTATGAATAACAGACTTTGGCACGTTGGCTTTAAAGTTCAGACCGGCCTTGGTGAATTCCACCAACTCAGTTCCATCCTCTTCGCCATCCTTTTTCTCTTCTTTACCGCCTTTCCCACGACTGCCTCCTCTGGCGCCAGCACGGCCTCTACCACGTGTATTTCCATACTTTTGGTTGATGGTCTTCAGGTAAGGAACTTTATTGTAAAGTGTCAATAGATTAACCTGACCATTTAACTGTGTTGATCCGGTGTTCTTAATGGTATTACCCAGGTTTATG
>JBFHES010000304.1:0-4955 GCA_041584015.1 Bacteroidales bacterium | reverse complement strand
TTAGCATCGTAATGCAACGAATCCAGATAGTCAAGTCCACTACCAGAAGTTTCATAGGTATGTTGGATGATTAAATTGTTATTCAGATCAAATACACGCCTTTCCCTTTCAACCTCAACCCAGCTTATTGTATTTTCATCAAAATGAGAATGTATAATTAGGGTATCATTCTCATTTGCATCATAAAAATATTGGAGCTGTTTACTTGGTCCCCAATAACTTATTCCCCAAAATTCACTGGTATCCCAATAGGCTTCTTCATAGATATTCAGTAGTCCGTTTGTATCAAAGCTAAAGGTGTTCTTCTCAATTTTCCTCCAAATTGTATTTGCTTCATCACGCCCAAACCTAATTATTGAATCGAGTTGATTTTGTGCATTATAGGCTAATTCATACCTACCTGTTTGGTGGCTTCCCCAGGATTGAGAAAGTGTATCCCATTCTTCGGAGATTATTTTGGTTACCATACCATCATCATTATAATTGTACCGCTCTCTCATTCCGTTAAGCCAAACACCATTGCCTGTATCTAAGGATACGATAAGACTGTCGAGTCGGTTAAATTGTGTACGCTCGTTGTTCGGAAAATTTTGATGGTTAAAAGACTGAACCAGTTGCATAAATTCAATTCCTGCATGCTGCTGCGAATTGAACGAATTGGTTGGTTGATAAAAACCTGATTGAGCAAACACCGCACTAACGGCAAAAAGCATAGTAACAAATAAGTAGTTTTTCTTCATCATACTTGGCTTTCTGAAGGCTCAGCAAAAGAAGTCCTTCAACTTAATAGTTAGTTTAAATTACTTCGCAATTAACAAAGGTATAGTTATTGGAGATTCAGATTGACTAGCGATACTAATATAATAGATGCCCTGTGGTAGTGCAGCAACATTTATTGTTTTAGAATCATTCAAAACACCAGATAATACCCTTTTACCGCCAGTATCAAATATTTGATAGTTAGAGATATCCCGGCTTGAAGTATCCGACTCAAAAACTAGACTAACCAAGTTATTAGCTGGATTAGGATAAATATGAATGTTATTTGTTTTAGGCAAATTAGCGTCCAGAATGGTAACATCTGAATAATAGTGGGCGTAATCAATTACACCAAGCCATTGACCATCGTCATAGAAATCCCTCTTCATATCAGTTATCATCGATGTTTGATATTCTATATTAACATCTCCATACAAAAAGTACTTTGGCAGATAAGGTAATAACAATTGATTACTAGGCCAATTGCTATCATGCTCAACCTGGGCAATCCATACATGTTTCCAAATATTTAAGCTTTCGTCCCATTCTTGCGCTTTTGTGGTATCCACATCAAGGTTTTGGTCATATACATTCAAGACTCGTTGTTTAATAACCCAATCACTCACGCTATCAACCCAGTGATAGTATAATAATGTGTCAGAGCGATTATCAGCAATATAGCTCCAACTGTGTTGGTCCCGCGGATAGGCAACATTACTTGCATCATAATAATAAGCTATTAGTGCAAGTAAATTGTTGTTTGCATCGTAAAACATTGAATCTCTCAAATCCCCAACAAATCCATTTGGTTCATATCGATGACTCACAATAAGATTATTGTTCGAATCAAACTCTCTTCCTTCCTTCTCCTCATTTCCCCATGTCCACGAGTTAAAGTCGAAAAAGGAAGTAATGATCATGGTATCGTTTTCATTCGCATCATAAAAATACTCTAACTGTCTACTTGGTCGCCAATAAATATAGGTTGTTCCTAGGATCTCACTTGAATCCCAATAGGCTCTCTCATATGTTAGCAAGAGTCCGTTTGCATCAAAAGTAAAACTCTCTTTCTCATCATTCTTCCATCCCGTATTTGACTCGTTTCTATCGTCGCGTAAGATAGAGTCAGGTTGGTTCTGTGCGTTATAAAAAATTCGCCACCTCCACCTGTTACTATGGTTCCAAGACATTAGCGCATTATCCCAGCTTCCTGAAATAATTTCGGCTATTCTACCATCAGCATCATACATGAATTGCATTCTGTTGCCATTAAACCAAACACCACTGACTGTATCAGCAGTTAATATCAAACTATCTATTCGCTTATATTGGGTACGATCACCGCTTAATATATTTTGCTCATTAAATGACTGGATAGACTGCATGAATGCTATTCCATCATTTAACGATGATTCAAATAATTGTACTGAATTTTGAGTTAAGGACTGTGCATAAAACGGGCTTGTTGCGAATAGCAACAGCAACAATAGATAAAACTTCTGTCTCATTAAGTTAGTTATTAGCTACAAATTAATTGATTCTATATCGCGTATTATATAAACATCATAATCACCCAGAAAAGTAAATCCTATTTTTTTATAAAGTTCAATTGCTAAAGTGTTTTCGTTATGCACTTCAAGCTTAATCTGCATTTGTTTTTCTTTGGCAAAAGCAAGACTTTCTTTCAACAAATGCTTTGATAATCCCAAGCCCTGATATTCCGGTAGAATTCCGAAATGATGCAAATACAAACGACGACTGTCATTGGTTATCCATGACGAACCTATTATTTCATGCGAGTTAGCCAGACACATTACAATAAGTTTTCCTCCGGCTATTATGCTCGCATTAACAATTTGTTGGGTATCTCCGCGAGCAGCCCCGCCCATGCCTGTAGCAAGCCACAAACTATTTACTCCCCGAAAATCTGTTTCGGTAAAATCTCTAATGGTATATGCAGGAATAGTTTTAATAAAAGTTAGCTTTTTCGAATACGTTTAACATACAACTGGCTGTGCTCATATTTAACCACTTTAACTGGTGTACCTATATCTATAAATCCACTTTCAGATTTTGCATCGTACATGGATCCATCAATGCTTACTTTACCCGATGGACGCAGTACAGTAGCTGCAATGGCCTCACCTCCCACATATTTTTCGGCTTCTAATTCCACACTCAGGAAGCCTTCGCTTCGCTGCTGGGTTTCTTTAAGCACAAATGCTTTTAATGGTGAATGCTTTGCAGTTAACAACTTTTTCGAGAAATATATGGATAAGACCAGGGACGTTAAAAACGAGACCATAACAATGAATAAGGCTTTTACAACAGGAACCATATCAGGAGCTGTAAATTCAAAATCAACGTTATCAACCATGCTTAAGGTTAACCCAATAATAATAAAAAAGATGCCGGTTATTCCGGCGATACCAAATCCGGGTATGGCAAATATTTCGACCGCAAGCAATAATAACCCAACCACAAAAACAATCACCTCCCAATTTTCGGCTAAGCCCTCAAGATACAAGGGTGCAAAATATAGAATGGCCGCTAAAATCGAAGCTACAATAGGAAATCCAATACCAGGTGTTTGCAATTCAAAGTAAATCCCACCAATGATTATCATAATTAATATGCCCGATAAATATGGGTTGATAAGAAAATCAATTGTTTTCTCTAATGAGGTTGGAACATATTCTTCAATCACGTATTCTTCTATTCCTGCTAATGCGATTACGTCTTCAAGTGTTTCTGCCTTGCCTTCGCAAAAGCCATGTTCAATTGCCTCTAAAGTTGTAAAAGTCAAAACCTTTCCAGTATCAGAAACTCCTTCAACATAAATGGATGGATCTACCATTGCCTGTGCAATATTCGGATCGCGATGCCACTTAAAGGTTGTATCGTTCCCATTTACAATGGTGTCTTTCCCATGCGACTCGGCAGTGGAACGCATCATTGATCGCATAAAAGACTGATATTTATCCGGCACCACTTCGCCACTTTGATTCACAACCGTTGCCGCACCAATATTACCTCCTGGTCGCATATAAATCCGATCGCAGGCAATTGAGATTAATGCTCCGGCAGACGCTGCATTATTATCTATAAAAACATACACAGGTATTTTCGAGTTTAAAATCGCTGTACGAATTGAGTCAGCAGCATCAACTGCCCCACCATAGGTATTCATGTGAATGAGCACTAAATCAGCATCAAGCTTGCGGGCGTTCTCAAGACTTATTAGGGTATGTCTCCATGCTGCAGGTCCAATCTCTTGTTTTATATCGAACTTATATATACTGGTCGTATCGTTGGTTTCACCTGCAAAAATATGGCTGGTTGAACTCAGTAAAACAATGCAAAGAATTACAGATAAATGCTTCAAAATATTTCGGATAGGTCCTTTCATAGTGGCAGGATAATTGCGTTCAGTTCTTTTTTTGTATCTAATTACAAATCTATGAAATTAGCGCCGATAAACGACCTATTTTATCCACTAAACAACTGTTTTCTCGGTTTAAACGATTCATATATTTATTTATATTTACAAGACAAACCTACTATTAACTCGTTCTTTACTAATTACGCCCAATTATGAAGAGTCACTTTCTAAAATTATCCATTCTTTTTTCTGCGCTCGTAATTACATTTACCGCATGTAAAAAGGAGCCTACCCCCTACACAATCATCCAGCAAGAAACTTTTATTGACATACGAAACTATGGTGCATGGCAATTATGTTCCACCCCTGAAGCATTTCCAGAGGCCAGCCGAACGAATGATTTAAGCTATGGCTTTAATAGAGCCCTTCTGTCATGGTATACAATCGATCTTCTATTCCTAAGAAACAATAGTGCAACTCCAGATCACATCACGAACAATCCGGATCTGCAATCGAGTCATTTTGTAAGAGAAGTATTTAAGCGTGAAATTGATCCTGATTATATTTCACCCAATGGAATACCAACTAACCTTTCTGTTTTAAACCTTAGCTATTACCCTAGCACGAGAGGTTCTTACAATTACGATACTGAAGCAAGTGACATATCATCTGCCATTAACGCGGATGGAACACTTATCAATCCTTCAAGTCGTTGGGGCGGTATGTACAGAAAACTAGATAATACTTCATTGCCAGATTTTGCTCTGGATTTTTGGATAATGGATCCATTTTTTGAAAATGAGACTTTCAATGG
>JBFHES010000303.1:0-4960 GCA_041584015.1 Bacteroidales bacterium | reverse complement strand
TTTCTTGCTATTTACAAGCATGGTATAATAAGCTTCTGCTTCAATTATTTCAGGAAATTCTTCTTGTAAGATTTGATTATCAATAGTAAGCCCTGCCATTTGATCATCAGAATGCATGTAATCCGATATTGAGAAAGAAATTGCAAATATCACTACCACAGAAGCCGCACGCCATAGTATTTTTTTCCAGGGAACTATTTTTCGTTCAACCGGCGCTGCTATTTCTTTATTAATAGCCTCCCACATTTTAGGATTTGGTTCAAACACATCAAACTCTTCCCTATTCTCGCTGATAAACTGTTCTAATTTGTCTTTCATCATTCCCCTATTAGTTTAACATAAGCATTTCTTTAATCTTTCTTTTGGCTCGCATGTATTGCGATTTTGACGTTGATTCAGAAATCCCCATAATCTCTGATATCTCAACATGATCATAGCCTTCCAGCATATAAAGATTAAATATTACACGGTATCCTTCCGGCAGACTTGCAATGGCCTGTTGTACTCTTTTTACATCATATTCCGTTTGTTCATTATCAATTTCTTCTTCTTCAAAATCATACTCTTGCACCGATTCGCTTAACACCAAATCAACCTTTCGCTTTTTTATCTGGTTGATGCATTTATTCACCACAATACGTTTCAGCCAAGCCCCAAACGTAGACTGATACCTGAAGGAACCAAGGTTAGTAAAAGCCTCAATAAATGCCTCCTGTAGCATGTCTTCTGCCTCGCCCTGATCGCGCATCATCCGGCAGCATATATTAAACATTGCCTTGGCATATAGCCCGTACAATTGCTGATGCGCGCGTTGGTCTCCGTTTTTGCCCGACTCAACCAACTCTTTATGAATGTCCACAAAGTCTTGTTTCACTTATCCTGATTTGTACTCTCAAAGACAACTAAATATTCTGAGGGTTGCATATTAATTAATTAGTCTGAAATTTAATATAATTTCATTAGACTAATGCACTGGTACATTCGAAATTAAACAAATGGAAATGAGTGATTCAATCTTTGCAAGGATTGAAAACGGAGAAATGAGTGATTTGATGGTATTAAAAGCTTTAGTCGATTAGTGACCGCGCAACTCAAAGTTTTTACCCAAATAAACTTTACGAACATGTTCATCTTCGGAAAGCTCACGTGCCGACCCTGATTTTAACACCGAACCTTCGAATAGTAAATAAGCCCTGTCGGTAATGGTAAGCGTTTCATGCACGTTATGGTCTGTTATCAGAATACCAATATTCTTATCACGCAGCGATTTTACAATATTCTGAATATCCTCAACTGCAATTGGGTCTACGCCAGCAAATGGTTCATCCAGTAAAATAAAATGAGGATCGAGCGCTAGGGCACGTGCAATTTCTGTTCGTCGTCGTTCGCCACCAGAAAGCTGAATACCTTTACTCTTTCGAATTTTTTGTAGTCCAAACTCATCAATGAGGCTTTCAACTTTTTTGCTTTGCTCTGCGCGCGAGAGCTTGGTCATTTCAAGCACAGCTTTCAGGTTATCTTCAATACTTAACTTTCTAAAAACCGAAGCTTCTTGCGCCAGGTAGCCAATTCCACGTTGTGCTCTTTTATATACCGGTTCACGGGTAATGTTTTTATCATCAAGAAAAATATTTCCTGAATTTGGATTTATCAGGCCAACAATCATGTAAAACGATGTGGTTTTACCGGCCCCATTCGGACCAAGCAATCCTACAATTTCACCTTGCTTAACCTCAATAGAAACACCTTTTACAACGGTGCGTTTCTTATATTTCTTAACAATATTGTCGGTTCTTAAAACCATCATACCTGTAAACAATTTAGTGGGTTAAAAGTATACAATTTTTGTATTACAATGCTAACTGAAGTTTTGCCCGAATTCCAATCGGCGAGGCATCTGTTTTTTCGAGATGCGTTGCACGCCACAAAACATCAATTCTTATTATTTTAAAAATATTCTCAACTCCTAAACCCACTTCCAGGTAAGGATCTTTAAGCGGTGTTAAAGTATTAGGAAACTCGATAAAATTAAGATTATCCTCATTAAGCGATCCCACCAAAGCTTTGGCATGCACTACCTCGCGCCATTGCAATTTACGCAGCAAGGGAAACTTATTTAAGAACAGTCCCATAAAATGATGCTCGGCATAAATGCTTAAATATTCGTCACTGGCAAACTCATAATAGTTCATCATATTAAAAGCATAATCATCGAAAGCATAGGTTTCGTTTCCTTCATGCAAACGCAAAAGCGGGTAAGGTACTTGCCCATAAATTTTACCTGCATCAATGTTATACTTAAAATAACCGAAGGTTCCGGTATTAAAAAGCTGCTGCACATTTAAGCCTAATTTCAAATAACTATAGTCGGCGCCAAGTACATTTTTTAATCCTGCGGTTACATCAAAATTAATAATAGGATAATCGCAAGTTAAATGGCTGCGCTCAAACTCTCCATAAATGTATACCTCGCGATAGGCAAAACGTGTATTTAAATTAATCTCACTCGTAATTAAATCGGGATAACTTTTTTGAATACTTTCCTCCTGATAATTAAGCGGAATACTATCCGTAGGAAACATAATGTTATGCGTAAATCTAATGGTATTTGAAAAGCCTTGAAACCACTCCTTCTCGTAACTGGCTTTGAAAGCTTTAATCCGAGTTAGCTTATAATTCGGATTGCGTTGCAACACGGATGACAATATATTGTCATCGAGAAAAGCATTAGCACTCTTGCCCAATTGCTCAACATCATCTTTGTATTGTATAGTAAACGACTCGCGTGGATTTTTACCAAACATATACATCATACCCAAGCCATATTTAAATCGCTCATCCTTGGTTCCATATGCCAAATGGCCAAAATACATTACCCGTGTGCTAAAGTCGTTACTGGTTCTGGCGCCAATTTTAAAACGATTCCCTTCAACTTCGTTAAAACTGTAAAAAGTATAATACGGACCATATTCCATTTTTTTGTGCACGTAGTAACCAGTTACAAACGTAGAAATCAAATCGGCCACGGTTCTAAAAACAGGTACATTTTTTATAGAATCGACCATCGCGTAAATACTATCTTCTTTTGCGCTCAACGGTTCGTGTCGTGCTGCTTCCCAATATTCGGCGGTCTTGTCATGAATATTTTCGTTGGTAATCACATTTGTTTTAGTTTTAAAAATATCCGGTTGGCTCAGCTTATTTAACAGCACATTTTTATAAGAAGTGCTCTTTCTTCCAAAAAATCCGGTGGATCGATCCGTTAAGTTAAAGTCAATCATTAACCGTGACTTTGTTAAAAACCAGGTACTATCTATTTGCGAATACTCCAGCTCCGAAACCATATCGTTTATATAGTTTAAGTTAGCATCAGCAGCCATCCTTATCTTCGATCGGATTATGGCAAAGCTTGTATCGGCCACCCAAAAATCTCCTGTAAACGTAAACTCCTGCTTTCGCTTGGGTTTAAAAGAAATGTTGTAGCTCCATTTGTCATCTATCATCATACTATCGATTAAATAATATTTGTAATAAAGTTTGGCAAAACTTGCCACTGGACTCACAAAGGGTTGGTCGAATATTTCAATATGGTTGTGGTAAATATTAATCTCCTGATACATTTGCCCGGTAAACTGCGAAATACTTTCGCTCTTTACCCCGGAAATATTGCTGGCCTTTATTACTTCGCGCTGATTCTTTGGATTAGACCGGTAATAATAATCAGATAACGACTCGGTAATAAAAATGGGCAAATACGATTTGCCTGTTACAGCCGACGTATCAACATAATCGAATACAAACTGAAGTTGCCTAAGTGCTTTCTGGTTCCTAAACTCATCATCAATATTATTAACATCAATTTCTATTTTGCTGTACACCTCGCACTCATACACATCAATATTATCAGGATCGTTATTTTCTTTATTTTCGATAATCTTATTCAATAAAATGATTGCCGGATTTTCACCTGCAATTATTTCAATCTCTCCTAAATCAAACGACGACGATTGAAGTTCTAAATCGATGGTCTGAAAATGCCCCCTATTTACAGGACGTCTGACGGTTGTATAGCCTACCGAGGAAAATAACAAGGTATCACTTGCAGCGTTGGTCTCTAGAAAATAATCACCATTAAAATCTGTTGATGTGCCAATTGTTGATTGATTAAAAGCAACATTCACAAATGGAATTGGCTCTTTTGTTTCGGCATCAACCACCTTACCTCGAATCTTAGTTACCTGTGCAATCGTAAAATTCGAGAGCAGCATTACCACGGTTAATAAAATGAGTCGGCAATATTTTAAATTGGTAAGATTCATTAAGCTCTTTTGTACTTTAAAATTTGTGTTGTTTCGATCAAACAATACCTGTTTGAGAAATCAAAACAAGCAAGACATCCATTAGTTTTTAAAAATCAACTTAAAGATAACTATAAACAGAAAAACCTATTTTAAATTGCCTCTTAACTGGCAAAGCTAAGCACCACGACAATTAATTGACCACATTGACGAGCAATTACCTTTCTTTTTAAATCTCAAGAATTAGCCCACTGTCATTGCTTATCTCTGCCATTATTACTAATTTCATTGAATAATTTTCAACTATGAACAACATCTACGAATTAGCGGCCAACTGCGAGAAACAGAACCAGGCTGCCGCATTGTGCATTATTACTTCAACCAAAGGATCTACCCCTCGCAAAGCAGGAGCTAAAATGCTGGTTTATGAAAATGGACAGATTGCCGGCACCATTGGTGGAGGGGCACTTGAACAAGAAATTATAACAGTTGCTTTGTCGGCCATTGAATCGGGACGAACAGTACTTTACGACCAGGCTCTGGCAGCCGGACCCAACATGGCATGTGGCGGCGCGGTACAAATATATGTGGAGCCAATCGGACAGCGATTTGAATTATTTATTTTTGGTGCCGGCCATATCGGTAGTAAACTTGCACAGCAA
>JBFHES010000302.1:0-5007 GCA_041584015.1 Bacteroidales bacterium | reverse complement strand
TTCTTCATGCCTTCCAAGATTGCATCAACATCTAGTTCGGGAGATAGTTGGATCTTATTTTTCGACATGAAGTAAGCCGGGTAATCGGCTCGCATTTTAGAGCATGTTTTCCCTTCTTTTACATAATGAGATAAGAACAAAGCAATACCAACCAGAGAATCTCTTCCGTAATGTAATGCAGGAAGTATAATTCCTCCATTGCCTTCACCGCCGATAACAGCAGTTTTTGCCTTCATCATTTCTACCACATTAACCTCGCCAACTGCGGATGCGTAATAAGTGCCACCTTTAGGATTGGTTACATCTCTTAATGCTCTTGATGATGAAAGATTGGAGACCGTATTGCCAGATTGCTGCTGTAGTATATAATCTGCCACCGCAACTAATGTGTATTCTTCACCAAACATTGTTCCGTCCTCATTAATAATCGCAAGTCGATCAACGTCGGGGTCAACAACAAAACCCATATCAGCCTTGGCATTAACTACCGTTTTACTTAATTCTGTTAGATGTTCTGGCAAGGGCTCGGGGTTATGTGGGAAGATTCCGTTAGGCTCAGTATAAAGTTCTATCACTTTCTCAATGCCAAGTTTTTTTAATAAAGGCGGAATTGAAATGCCTCCAACAGAGTTCACACAGTCAATTGCTATTGTTAAGTTCGCGTTTTTTATGGCATCAACATTAACATATGGCAATGCAAGTATTGCTTCAATGTGCTTGTCAAGTTGAGTATCGTCTTCGCTTACGGTTCCTAATGTATCAACATCAGTATACGACACTTTAGCAAGTTGCGATTCATTTTCGGCAATTTCTAATATACGTTTGCCATCTTCTCCTGATAAAAACTCACCTTTCTCATTAAGTAGTTTTAATGCGTTCCATTGCTTCGGATTATGACTAGCTGTGATAATAATGCCACCGTTTGCTTTCCGATCGGTAACAGCCATTTCGGTTGTTGGTGTTGTGGCCAAACCAATATCAATAACATCAATGCCTAATCCAACCAAGGTGTTGATGATTAGTTGATTTACCATTGAGCCGCTAAGTCTTGCATCGCGACCAATTACAATGGTAAGCTTATCATTGTTGTTTCGTTCCTTTTGCCAAACTCCGTAGGCTGTTGCAAATTTTACGATGTCCAAAGGTGTTAGGTTATCTCCAGGTTGGCCACCAATAGTGCCTCGTATTCCGGATATAGATTTTATTAATGTCATGTTATTTGTTTTATTTTGATGCACAAAACTAATAATCTTTTGCAGAGAAAAAGGCTAAGAATAGTCTAACAATTACCTGAGAATCTTAACTTTTTTGAAAATAACTAACAATTATCATAGTAGTGAATTGGTGATTAATGTATTTTTGTACCCAAATATTCTAAGATTGAGCCACGGTAAGATCAAGGAAACTAATATTAAATTCTAATCCGGAGGTATATCTAATGGAAAAGAGAGTAGGGACAGCGCTAATTCTAGTTAGCAATTCAGATTCAATTGGCCGCTTAAATGAGGTCATCTTCCAGCACGCATCTATAGTTATAGGCCGTCAGGGTGTTCCAATCCGCGATCAGGGTATTAATATTATTTCACTTGTACTTTTAGGGTCAACCGACGAAATTGGGTCCTTAACTGGCCAGCTAGGCAGATTGTCAGGTGTTCAGGTTAAGTCAGTTGTGTTAAAAGGAAATTTTGAAAGTATTAAGATTTAAAGAAATATTTCAGTTATGAAATTCTATCCAGAGAAATGTAGTATTCCTGATCAAAGAATGCAACCATTTATTGATTCAGAAGAGTTGTGGAATCACATTAAAAATGCTCCCACAAATGCTGATCGTGTGAAGGAAATTATTGCTAAGTCGATGAATAAAGAACGACTTACGCTTGCAGAAACAGCAACTTTATTAAATGCTGATGATCCCGAGCTTGTAGAGCTTATTAAGCAAGGGGCTCGTGATCTCAAGGAGAAAGTATATGGTAATCGTATTGTTCTTTTTGCACCCTTGTATGTAGGTAACAAGTGCGTAAATAATTGCACGTATTGTGGTTTTAGAGCTTCAAATAAAGATGCAGTTCGAGTAACTTTAGCTGAAAAGGAACTTATTAGTGAGGTTGAAGCGTTGGAAGAGAATGGTCAGAAACGATTAATTCTTGTTTATGGTGAGCATCCGCAGTACAATGCCGAGTACATTGCAAATAATGTAAAAACGGTTTATAGCGTAAAAAAGGGTAATGGAGAAATACGACGTGTAAATATAAACGCGGCTCCATTGGATATCGATGGATTTAGAACTGTTAAAGAAGCTGGTATTGGCACTTATCAGGTGTTCCAGGAAACTTATCATCCAGAAATTTATTCCACTTATCATCTCGGTGGTAAAAAGAAAGATTTTAATTATAGACTAACATCCCTCGACCGCGCTCAGGAAGCAGGACTTGATGATGTTGGTATTGGCGCTTTATTCGGATTGTATGATTGGAAATACGAGGTTATGGCTTTGGTGCGTCACACAAATCACCTTGAGGCATGCTATAATGTTGGACCACACACCATATCCTTCCCACGAATACAGGATGCATCATCCCTTAAACTTGGAGATAAGTATTTAGTTTCTGATGAGGAGTTTGTGCGATTGGTTGCCATTTTGCGACTTGCCGTGCCGTATACAGGAATGATTCTAACCGCAAGAGAAAATCAATACGTAAGAAAAGAGGTAATTAAGTTTGGGGTTTCGCAAATTGATGGAGGGACAAAACTCGAGCTTGGAAGTTACCAACAAAGTAAGAATGAGGAACAAGATCTGAATAAGGAGCAGTTCCAGATTAATGATACCAGATCTTTAAACGAGATTATGGAGGAGTTACTTGATGACGGTTTCTTACCATCATTCTGCACTAGCTGTTACCGACAAGGAAGAACAGGTGAGCATTTTATGGAGTTTTCCGTGCCAGGTTTTATCAAGAGGTATTGCACGCCTAATGCAATTTTAACTTTGGCCGAATATCTTGAGGACTACGCTACAGACAGAACCAAGGCGAAAGGCTATGCTCAAATTGAGAAAGAGTTGAACTCCATGACTGGCAAAAATCAGATTAGAGAAATTAATACCAGAATAGAGAAAATTAAACAAGGCGAACGCGACTTGTATTTTTAGTCGCGAACAAACTAATGCAAGAAAAACCGACTGATGGTCGGTTTTTTTATGTCTTGTAGTTGCCTAATTAAAAATGCAAAAACAAAAACTATCTTTGCAAAAAAAAAGAAGCTGATGGGAAGAAAGAAAGCACGTCATCCAAGATTTGAGAGTTTAGAGATTATCGATATTGCTGCAGAGGGAAAGGCCATTGCTAAGATTGATAACAAGGTAGTGTTTGTAACAGGTGTAATTCCTGGTGATGTTGTTGATGTGCAAATTAACAAGAAGAAGCGTAGTTATTTGGAAGGTTATCCCGTTAAATTTCACACATATTCAAGTGAACGAGAAGAGGCATTTTGTTCTCATTTCGGAGTTTGTGGTGGGTGTAAATGGCAAATGTTGCCATATGAAAAACAGCTTCATTATAAGCAAACCCAGGTGCACGACCAGCTTAAGCATATCGGTGGTTTCGAGTTTCCCGAAATTAGTCCAATCCTTGGGTCGGCTAAAACACAATATTATAGAAATAAGTTAGAATTTACATTCTCCAATAATAGGTGGTTAACCAAAGAGGAGATTGATGAGAATGAAGAGAATCCAGATGTACGTGCTTTAGGTTTTCACATTCCTAAAATGTTCGACCGAATTGTTAACGTAGATCACTGTTATTTACAGGGCGATCCATCAAATAAAATTCGTACAACAATAATGGATTTTGCTGTGGCCAACGATTATACCTTCTATGATCCGCGCAAGCAGGAAGGTCTTTTGCGTAATTTGATAATACGAACTTCAACAACAGGTGAGGTTATGATTATTGTTATTTTTCTGCATGATGAGCAAGAGCAGATTAAAATGATGATGCAACATATTAAGGAAAATATTAGCGAGGCCAGTTGTTTAATGTATGTGGTTAATGGAAAGGTAAACGATACAATAACAGATCAGGATATTATTTTATTTGATGGCCGTGATCATATTTTTGAAGAAATGGAAGGTCTGAAATTCAAGATTGGGCCAAAATCGTTTTACCAAACGAACTCAGAGCAAGCTTATGAATTGTATAAAATTACCAGAGAATTTGCTTCGCTAAGTGGCAACGAGGTGGTTTATGATTTATATACAGGAACCGGAACCATTGCAAATTTTGTTGCACGACAAAGTAAAAAAGTTATTGGAATTGAATACGTTCCTGAGGCAATTGAAGATGCAAAAGTAAATTCAGGCTTGAACGGTATTGAGAATACAAGCTTTTATGCCGGGGATATGAAGGATATTCTGACCAATGAGTTTATTTTCGAAAATGGTAAACCAGAAGTCATTATTCTAGATCCGCCAAGAGCAGGTGTTCATCCAAAAGTAGTGGATGCCATAAAGTTTGCCGATGCCATTAGACTAGTATATGTAAGTTGTAATCCAGCAACACAAGCTCGGGATATTGCCCTGTTAAGTGATAAGTATAAAGTAACACGTGTGCAACCTGTTGATATGTTTCCGCATACGCATCATGTTGAGAATGTTGTTTTGCTGGAAAAAATAAACCCGGAGATCAGTTAAGATCACCGGGCCAAAATATTCTTTTGCTGGAGCTTATTTGAACTTTTTCATTAAGTCTTTCACAGCATCTTTGTGAATGGTAAAACCCATCATTTTAAGTTTGATGTAGTCTTCGTGGAAGAAGTAGTATCCAAACTCCGGAGACTTTGAATCAATTTGTCTTGATCCAGAACTTGAGTCTTTAATTAGATAGTAATCGGAGTCTTCAAACGAAGTAATCCCTACCAAGTGCATTCCATGGTCGTCGGTGGTTGTCTTGTTTGAGAATCTAAACTGTCGTGCGTTTTCGTCGATAAACTCAGATGGAATGTCGAATGATG
>JBFHES010000301.1:0-5071 GCA_041584015.1 Bacteroidales bacterium | reverse complement strand
GTGCCAACAAAAAACTACTTAATAGCAATGGCGCATTTCAAGCAATTTCAAGTAATTCCTATTATTTCATAAATTAAAGTTGACCATTGTTTCTGCATGAAATGAATTTCTTTAATTTTATAGTCTTCAATAAAATCATAAGAGATGAACGTCATTCTATTTGATGATCAATTAGTAGATCATTTATTGCCGCTAACATATACAAGACCGATTGCCGAGATTCGTGTTGGAATAGTAACCATTAGCGAAAAATGGAAACACTTTATTCCCGGAAAGTATTCTTTCTTAACGCGCGATTATTTGAGTGTCAAGTATCCTTTGCAGCTTGAGGAAGCTAATTTATTTATTAATGGTGGTGTAATTCCAACCCGGGAATTGGTGGAAGAAATTATAGGGCTTAGTGACGGAGATGCTTTGTGTCTTGGAGATAAGCTATTGGCGTTTGTTACGTCAAAGGATGCTTTCAACAAGGAATTGATAAATAACACTGAATCATTTAAGATTAAGCAAACTAATCTTGCAATTGATAAAATAGAATATCCTCAACAAATATTCAGTCTGAATGGTAAATGTATTCAGCAAGATTTTGACTGGATAACAGCTGATAGAGAAAGTCAAAAGTTAAACCATAGCAATCAGGTTGTAGGAGTCGGACAAGTTTTTGTTGAGGCAGGAGCAAAAGTTGAATGTGCAATATTAAACGCAAGTGATGGTCCGATTTACATTGGTAAGGATGCGGAGATAATGGAAGGAAGCATTATTCGCGGTCCCTTTGCGCTTTGCGACCATGCGGCAACAAAAATGGGTGCTAAAATTTATGGACCTACCACAATTGGCCCGCATTCAAAAGTTGGCGGGGAGTTGAATAATGTAGTTATTTTTGGTTATTCAAGTAAAGCCCACGATGGCTTTCTAGGAAATGCCGTTTTGGGCGAATGGTGCAATCTGGGCGCTGATACTAATAATTCGAATCTGAAAAATAATTACGCAGAAGTGCGGCTCTGGAATTACGTGGACGAACGATTTGTGCCTACAGGCTTGCAATTTTGTGGATTGATAATGGGCGATCATTCTAAATGTGCTATTAATACCATGTTTAATACAGGAACAGTTGTTGGCGTATTTGCTAATATTTTTGGAGCAGGCTTTCCACGTAACTTTGTTCCTTCTTTTGCCTGGGGCGGTGCCGCAGGAATGAAAGACTATAAATTAACTGCTGCGCTTTATGTTGCGAAATTAGTGATGCAGCGAAGGGGGATAGAACTGAATGCAGTTGAGTCGGATATCTTAGAAACTGTTTATAATCAAACTGCGAAGTACAGACGATTTTAGCAAAAACTGACAGAGCTTTGCTTTGGCACATAACTTGACTATTAGCCTGACGTTATTTATTAAAGCTTGATTGGCTGACAGAATGGCGAACTTATGCTGGTGGATGAAAATATAGCAGTTTTCTAAACAAAGGTGTCAGGCTTTATAATATTGAAATAAGAAAGATGGGTATGAGCAATATAAGGTTATCAAATATGATTAGTAATGAAACAGATTTTATCTCGATAATTTCTGATGAGGATGAGGAATCGGTAAACAGTATGGAAGCACCTGAGGTGTTACCCATTTTATCTTTAAGAAATACGGTCCTTTTTCCGGGAGTTGTAATTCCAATAACCGTTGGACGCGAAAAGTCCTTAAAACTAATCAAGGAAAATTATCAGGGTGATCGTGTAATAGGTTGTTTAACGCAAACAGATGTAAATCTTGAAGAGCCTACTGAAGCAGATTTGTATAAAGTTGGAACTGTTGCACAAATAGTAAAAGTGCTCGAAATGCCTGATGGTATTACTACTGTTGTGATTCAGGGTAAAAGACGTTTCGAACTGAAAGAGATGATTCAGGATGAACCATTCTTTAAAGGTAAAGTAGCCCTGTTACCGGAATCTGAAGGTTTTGATAAGAACAAAGAATTTAAAGCCATTATTGGTTCCTTAAAAGACCTGGCGCTAAAAGTTGTGCAGCTTTCTTCGAATATTCCACCAGAGGCGGCTTTTGCAATAAAGAACATTGAAAGCTCACTTTTTCTTATCAATTTCATTTCATCGAATATTGATATACCTGCCGATGAGAAACAAAAATTGCTTGAGATTCCTGATTTAAAAGCAAGAGGAATGCAGCTTTTGCAGTTGTTAACCAAGGAGATTCAGAAGCTGGAATTGCGCAATGAGGTGCAAAACAAGGTGAAAGTTGAGATGGATCAGCAGCAACGTGAGTACTTGTTGCATCAACAGCTTAAAACCATTCAGCAGGAGTTGGGCTCTAATCCAATGGAGCAGGAAATTGAGGAGATTTCACAAAAATCACTGGATAAAAAGTGGCCTCAATATGTTGCGGATGCTTTTAAAAAAGAGTTGGACAAAATCAAACGAATTAATCCTGCTTCTCCAGATTATTCTATCCAGGCAAATTACCTGCATACATTACTTGATCTTCCGTGGGAAGATTTTACCGAGGATAATTTTGATTTAAAAAATGCGGAGGATATTTTAGATAGCGATCACTTTGGACTTGAAAAAGTAAAAGATCGTATCCTGGAGCACATTGCTGTGCTTAAATTAAAAGGCGATTTAAAATCACCAATACTTTGTTTATATGGCCCTCCGGGAGTTGGTAAAACATCACTTGGTAAATCCATTGCAAAGTCGATAAACAGAAATTATGTAAGAATGTCTCTTGGTGGTTTGCACGACGAGGCTGAGATTCGTGGTCACAGAAAAACATATATTGGTGCAATGCCTGGGCGCATTGTGCAAAGCATTAAAAAAGCAAAGTCTTCAAATCCTGTTTTTATTCTAGATGAGATTGATAAGGTAGGTTCCGATTTTAGAGGAGATCCATCCTCTGCGTTATTAGAAGTGCTAGATCCGGAGCAAAACAATGCATTTTATGATAATTACCTTGAGATGGATTACGATTTGTCGAAGGTGATGTTTATCGCTACTGCTAATACCATTAGTACTATTAAGCCTGCTTTGCTCGATAGAATGGAGCTCATTAATGTAAGTGGTTATATTGTCGAGGAAAAAATTGAAATTGCCAAGCGTCACTTAATTCCTAAGCAGCTTGAAGCGCATGGTGTTAAAAGTAATCAGCTTACCTTTCCAAAGAAAATAATTGAAACAATTGTAGAGCACTATACACGTGAGTCTGGGGTTCGCGAGTTGGATAAAAAAATTGCTAAAGTTTGTCGCGCAGTTGCAAAACGAATTGCTTTCGGTACCGCTTACGAGAAGAAAATGTCGCCTGAGTTGTTGTATGACATTATGGGGCCATCGGAATATTTAAAGGATAAATATCAATCGAATGTACATGCAGGCGTTGTTACTGGTTTAGCCTGGACAGCGGTTGGTGGTCAGATATTATTTGTTGAAACAAGCTTGAGCAAGGGTAAGGGGGCACTAACCTTAACTGGTAACCTCGGTGATGTAATGAAGGAATCTGCTGTGTTGGCTCTTGAATATTTAAAGAGTCACAGCGAGAAGTTAGACATTAAGCCTGAGGTGTTCGAGAAATGGAACGTGCACGTTCATGTGCCTGAAGGTGCTATTCCTAAAGACGGACCTTCTGCCGGTGTTACCATGGTTACTTCAATTGCATCAGCTTTTACGCAGCGGAAGGTTAAAAAGCAATTGGCCATGACCGGCGAAATAACTTTACGTGGTAAGGTGTTACCTGTTGGAGGAATTAAAGAGAAGATTCTGGCGGCTAAAAGAGCCGATATTAAGGAGATTATCTTATCAGAAGACAATAAAAAAGATATAGAGCAAATTAAGGATATTTATTTGAAAGGATTGGAATTTCATTATGTGAATACAATCATGGATGTGCTAGATATTGCACTGCTCAAGCAAAAAGTAGAGAAATCTAAAAAGATTGAATAAAAGAATAACATGTTAAGAGCATTACTCTCGGGGTGACTTCAAGTCACCCCGTGAGTTGTATATAGGCTTTTTTTATAGTTTCACAAACTTCGTTTGGTAACTTGTTGTCTTATCTTCAACATTCAATAAATAAACTCCTTTTGGTAAAGTTGAGGTATCTATCGACGTCTTACCTTCGCTGAAAAATACCTTCTTAGAGCTTATCAGCTTACCACTAATGTCAATTATTGATAAAGTATTTGAGGAAATTCGTGTGTTAGCCAGGTTTATGTTTAAAGAGGTATTAACTGGGTTGGGATAGACCGAAAGTATATTCAATTTCTTATGATTTACCAGATTTATCGGCGGTGTGTATCCATCTAAACGGACTTCAATTAGAGGAATCTCATTAATTCCTCCAAGTGTGTCAAATACGGTTTCTATTTCGTATTCATGAATGCCTTGATTATCGCTGCCAAGAACAATATTGGTTGCACTATCTGGATAAATCTCTACTACAACCGCATATCGTTTATCTGCTTGCAAATCATCGTCGATCGGGTCAATTGTTATAAATTCAAACTCTACCCAATTATTAAGGTCGCCTGTGCTAATTGCTCGCACATCGGTTTCGCACTGGTGAACGAATGATGCTCCAGGTGAGTCGAGAACAAAAAGCTGTCCTATAAGGAAGCCTCCGGTATCGGAACTTGGATCGATAAAAATGGCAAGTGATTTTATTTCATCTGGATTTGGCACTGAAAAAGTAATGCCAATAAGCGTCGAAGAAGGAGTGCTCGACTGTGCAGTGCTAATAGTGCTATTATAGTCATTATGTCTTTTAATTACATGATTATCATTTATGTGAATTGGGATCTCTGGCCAACAATTATCCCCAGGAAATGTGTCCCCTTCGGCTTGATCGCAGCAAACCGTTAAAAGATAATCATCTGCAATATTTGGTACAACCAGATCGGAAATGCCCAGTGAATCGCTTGTAGCTACATCCAAACTTGGGATTGAATCGGTTCCATAAAAGACATTGTTAGCTGATGAACTGTATACATTGGCTATGAACCTAACATTTGTTTGCATTGCCGTTCCGCTGTTTTGTATTTCACCAGATACAACAAAAGGCAATACTTGATTGTCTGGTC
>JBFHES010000300.1:0-5099 GCA_041584015.1 Bacteroidales bacterium | reverse complement strand
TTTCTTATCTTTTGCGGTAAGCCAACTAACACTCATGTCAATTTCTTCCTTGTCCATATACCAATCAAAAACATCCATGGAACAGATGTATTCATTTGGTGGAATCTCAACAAAGGTCTCTTCGTCGTTTAACTCGAAACGACCCGTTCTTTCAATAAAATCGACATGTGCACTTACGTTGTTGGTTCTAAAGGCAAAACCGTCTGTGTCGGTTGTGAGCAAGTCGAAGTTGGCACTGTCGGAGTCGAAAGTATTGGCTTTGTATTTATATAAATCTGCTGTAAGCTCTGCATTGTCGAACTCCATAAATCCACCACCAGTGAGCCCAATCGGTTCAAGTTTTAAGCCTCCGGTTAAGTCGGCTTCATTAAACATTTTAAAAGGTACTTCATTTGTAGAGGCAAACATTTCATCCTGATATGGTAACCAATGAATGAAAATATCCTTGCCACTTACTTCAGGATATTCTACACTTGCCACCTGTTTCTTTACGTCGAAGGTTTTAGCCAGCGTGTTTGTTGAGTCCGGGTAGAAATAGAAGTCATCGGCAACAGCAGTAGATGTTAAATAGTTTAATTCGCCATTACCGCGTAAACCACGATTACTTAAGTCGATTTGATTTTTATAAATACCTTTCCCTTTATAGGTTGGAAAACCTTCAGGCGGTGTCATTCTCTGGAATCCAAGCGACAAGTCATTTTGTACGGTTAGCTTTTCATCAAATGGTGGAAAGATGTCGGCAGATGTAAAGTTTCCAACAAAGTGTAGCGCTTTGGTTGAGAATTCATCCAGACTGTCGATGGTATACGGATCAATCTGGAAATAGAAATTGTCGCGTTTATAAACTCCCGATTGAATATTCGATCGGTCGTAATATACGTACGAGTTTTGTGTGCTGTTAAATACCGGGTATTCCGAAAATTTCTCGCGACCTGATTTGTTGCCGGGTTTATCAATTAAGAGGTTTCCGGTTACGTCCTGAATAACTGTTCGTACCTTGGTAAGCGATGCTGTTCCATTCTGATGGTATACTTCAACCCAAATTCTTAAGGAGTCAATGTTATCCAGGTTAATATTGAAATTGTTGTAGCTGAAGGAAAATTTCTTTCCGTAAAAATCGAACTTACCAGCTGAAACCAACCCTTCAAAATCAAAGTCACGGTTTTTCTTCAGCGTAATTTCTTCGTTTACCGGATAGATAATTACGTTTTGCGAATCACTTAATTGGATCTGAGGAACTCCATAGATTTTTAGTTCTTTGGTTAATAAACTAAGCGATGCATTGGTGAGTTTGCCGGGATCAGATACAAATGCAATTACATCAAAGTCAACACGGCCACCTGCTGCTTGCAGGTAATAAAAAAGTTTGTCACGTAAAATTACTTTTTGGTTGTCTACGTCATAATCTATAACACCTAAATAAGAGAGCGACATAAGTTGCTGTCTTACGTCGGTTGCAGGCATTCTGATAAAGTTGGCATAGTCCATGGCATGAAACTCCTTAACGCCAAACTCATTGTAAAACTTTAATAAGTTGTTGTAGGGATGATGTTTGTCCATTCCCTGAATACCATAATACCTTCCGGAGCTAAAATAGTTTACCGACTCGAAAACACCTGAACGCGACTCACCACCTCGAATCATATTAAAGTCGATTTTGGGATGATCGATGTTCCAAATGATCTGTTCAAAATCCATATCAACCATGTGATAAGAATTATAAAATGATGATCGCGACATACCTTCACCTGATCGAGTCATGTGTGCTTCTCGTTTCTCTGGAATGTAACGGAAACTTAATCCGGGATGGTAGATTGAATCCTCCTCGAGGATAATCGTAATTGCAGCGTTAATGCTGGTAACTTCATCTTTTTTAAACACAAAATCAGAAGAAGCGCAGCGTAGCACAGGTACTTTTTTATTGGTTATTGTATCGGTTTTACTAATGATTAAGTAAGCGTCCAATCCTGTACCGCTTTTACTTAAGAACTTATTTCCTCTCATCGAAAATCCACCAACATAGTTAATGTCCGGATAAATGTTCTTAATGGTTAGCACTTTTTGGTACGAGCTAAATCGAGGATAAGAGATGCGGTTTGTTTTTACATCGGCAAATGTCTTATCGTTGAACTTCCCAAGCATCGGATCTTTCGAGTAGCCTAAGTGATAAAAGATGGCCGAGTCTGCTTCAAAACTCGATTTCTTAATATCAATGTTGTAGTTGGATAAGTTGGCAAAAACTGAGTCGGCAGATAAACCTGCTTTTACCCAGGTAACCAAGCCGCTTGTTCCTTTCCAGTTTTTCTCTATTGGGAAATAACTACCAGTTGTATTATAAATTTTCAGACTGTCGTTTTTCGAGTAACAGCTTAAATCTATGGTGTCGAATTGTATGCTAACCGTAGGTTCGGTGAACTTGAATGAATAGTCGGCTGATGAGCATTTCCAATGTGCCGATGGCGACTCGTATATCGAATTGGTTTCAAGAACCAGCTCTGTAGCCGTAAGGAAATAGGCAATTTTTGATAATTGGAAGGTGCGCTTGTTCAGCATGAATCCGAGGGCGTTTTGCCACTCAATGCGGCTGTCGTCGTCGTGTCCGGAGTTTACGAATAGGTTTTGAATATTAATGTAGGTGGCAAAATGAGGATATGCTTTTCCTCGTTTTTTCAATAGAAGGTTGCAGTCTTTTTTGATTTTGTCTTTTTCTCCAAATGAGAAAGAGCCATTAGCCCAGAGTTGCTCAAATTCATCGAATAATAATTTTCCTTCAGTTTTATTACCACTCGTTAGATGGTTCTTAAGCTGTTTAAGAAATTTATCGTCTTCGTCGCTAAAGCTACGCAGGCTTTGCGTATATGCTGTAAAGTTTAGGCAAATTATGGAGAGGGTTAATAAAAAGACAAGTTTTTTCATGCAATAAAATATTGTTTAAAGATCTACATTAATTGAGCATATAATTGATAGCCCATTGCAAATGGTTTTCCTACTTTTTAACGAACGATGCAGAAACCCAATTATTCTTTTCAATAAACCCATCGAAAGAAAAATTTAAATCCATGGCTTTTGCCAGGATCTTACCCATATCTTTCATGTAAAAGCCACTTAACAATAACAGACCATTTTGTTTCAATACAATTGCATAGGTATCCATGTCGTTGAGCACAATGTTACGATTGATATTGGCAATTACCGTATCATAGTCTTGCTGTGGAATAGCCTCAATTCCCCCTTGGGAAATGTCCATGTTTTTAATGCTGTTACGTTCAACGTTCTCTATACTGTTTGCATAGGCCCATTCGTCAATGTCAACACCATCAACATGTGTCGCGCCTTTCATCGAGCAAAGAATTCCTAAAACAGCAGTGCCGCAACCCATGTCAAGTACTTTCTGGTTTTTAACGTTGCGTTTTAATAACTGTTCAATCATGAGGCTTGTTGTTTCATGGTGTCCAGTGCCAAAAGACATTTTTGGTTCGATGATGATCTCGTATGTTGCCTTTGGCACATCTGTATGAAACGGAGCTTTAATCACACACTTCTTCTCAACAATAACTGGCTTAAAATTGCTCTCCCATTCTTTGTTCCAATTCTGTTGGGCAATCTGCTCATGTGAGAATTCAACCTTTGATGTTTCGGGAACAAAGCTAAAGTCAAGCACTTTTTCGTTAAAGCTGGTACTTGGGATGTATGCCTTTAATCCTGTATCAGATTCGAGCATACTTTCATAATCTATTCCGCCAAGGTAGTCGGCAATAATGTCGGTAATATTCTGGTCAAACGGGCTAATCGTGATGGTAAGTTCTGTGTAATCCATAATCGTAATGTTATTTCTTTTTGGTGATCAAAGGTAGTATCTCTTTTAATAGTTTGTCAACCGATGCCCTAATATCTAGTTGGTCGGTTCGTAATTCCATCCATGGATTTGTGGGAGCTTCAAAAGGAGCATCAATACCGGTAAAGTTTTTAATCTGGCCTTTACGTGCTTTTTTATAAAGACCTTTAACATCCCGCGCCTCGGCAACTTCGAGTGGTACATTAATGTAAATTTCCAGAAAATCATCACCCCCAATAATTGATTTAGCTGCCTCGCGTATTTCAATGGTAGGGCTCACAAAGGAATTGATGCAAATAATACCACAGTTCATAAAGAGTTTTGAAACTTCTGCAATACGGCGTATATTCTCAGTCCTGTCCTCTTTGGTAAACCCCAGATTATTGTTTATTCCTGTACGCACATTGTCTCCATCAAGAATCTGAGTTAGAAAACCAAGTTTATTTAATTCCTGTTCTAAGGCAATGGCAACAGTAGATTTGCCCGAACCTGATAGCCCTGTTAACCATAATACTTTTGCCTCTTGATTAAGGAATTGTTCCTTTTCGGTTCTGCCTAAAATACGATCGAAAACAGGATGGATGTTTGATGACTTTGAGTTCATATTCATTTTTATTGCTTCCTGCAAAATTATGTTAAAAAGATGCAAAGATGCAATGCATTGCGCTTAAAACTTATACTTATTGTATATTTACTATCCTAATCGATTTAACGATTGAAGACTACAGCAGAAACAGGTTTTTAGAGAAAAGATTATTTATTAATGCGCTTTATTTTCATAAAGCAAAAATTGTAAAATGATGAAAAAGCTTTTTTTCTTTTCAGTATTCCTATTATTCGGGTTTTTTTCAAACGCACAAAATGGTGTATCAGAGATATTGATGGCAGCACCCGATGCAGGTGAAACAGCATTCGACTATAGGTATGTAACAGACTTTAGCACGGATGGCTCTGCTCTATATGTTGCTTATAAACAAAAAGGTGTGGCAGTGTACGAAAGTGGCGCATGGACTAAGTATAAATGTTCTAATTCCGACCTGCCTTCCGATACTGTTTTTCAGGTTTCGGTATATGATGGTAAAATGTATGTGAGTACACTTAAGGGTTTAGCAATTTACGATGGTACCAATTGGAACGTTATTAATCAAGCCAGCGGCTTAAGCTCAGATACCGTTTTGTCTTATTACAAGAACGGTATTATGGAGTATTTTGTGGCAGGCAATTCATTGAATGTATATAATGGAAGTAACTATCAGAGCTATCC
>JBFHES010000299.1:0-5103 GCA_041584015.1 Bacteroidales bacterium | reverse complement strand
TATACGTTGCATTTGGTAAATTTCCACCATCAACAAAAACTACTTCACCAAAAGAACCATCTGACCATACATAGGAAGCATAACCGATTCCAGCGTTTAGAATAAGAATGTCACTTCCAATTGTAGTGTCATTTCCAAGATCAACAAAAGGGAGTTGATTCACAATTACATCAACTGCATCAGTTGATGTGCAACCATACTGATCGGTTACAGTTAGCGAATAAGTAGCTGCAGCACTTACCAGTAAAGAAGAACCTATTGAGTTATCAGACCATAAATATGAAGTATAACCATTTCCTGCATCAATAAGAACATCTGAACCTGCACAGATTTCAAGGTCACTGCCAAGATCGAGACTTGCTTGGTGGAATGTAATTAAAACATCATCGAAAGCACTACATGAGTTTGTAGTTATGGTTACGCCATAAGTTCCTGTTGTTTGAACCGAGATAGTTTGTGTTGTTTCACCTGTAGACCATAAATAAGAATCGGCCACACCTGCATCAAGTATCACTGTGCTTCCTTCACAAACATCCTGATCAGCACCAAAATCAATTATTGGTAACGCATTAAATGTCACCTGAACTTCATCAGAAGCTTCGCATCCTGCAAGGTTGGTTACAGTTACACCATATAAACCAGTTTGGTTTACAGATAATGTTTGATTAGTTGATCCGTCAGTCCAAAGATAAGTTTCAGCAACACCGGCATCAAGCAATATATTATCTCCAACACATGCAACTTGATCGGCTCCTAAATCTATTGATATTGCTGGTTGAACAATAACCTGTTGCGATTGAGAACCGGCACATCCGTTATCGGTATATGCATAAGTAATGGTATGTGTTCCAGCTCCAGCTGTTGCCGGATCAAAACTATTTCCGTTCATTCCCTGACCACTAAATGTTCCACCAGCTGGGCTTCCTATCAATGTAACCGCAGCATCATTTAAACAGTAACCTGATAATCCTCCTACAGTAAATGAAGTACTTTGAGAATATGTTGGTTGGTTAGGTCCAGGAACTATATAATTCTGTTGTCCGGTACCTGTACCAAAGTCTGGCGTTACATTATACCAACTGGCCATCCATCCATCGCCATAACTATCGTTAGCAAAAAAGGTATAGTTACCAAGTGGCAAGTTAATGTAACCATCATAAGAGTATCCGTTTTGTGTTGTTCCGGCAGGTCCACTTAAATGAACAGTTCCAAACTCATCAACAATCTCCCAGGATTGCTGAGACACCCAGAAGGAATTATAATAAACCTGAACCAAAACAGGAACAGTTGTTGGACCATTATACAATCCGGTAAAACTCACAGAACTGCCATTCACCATTACAGTCTCAGTAATTGCGCTTTGACAACCGGTCTGTAAATCGTCGTAGGTATAAGTTATATCATGTGAACCTGAACCAGCTTGTGCAGGATCAAATGTATTTCCTGTAATTCCATCACCACTAAATGTACCTCCTGAAGGAGATCCTGATAAAGTAACAGCTGCATCGTAATAACAATAAGTAGCATTTAAACCATTAATTGTTAATGGGGTTGGTAACAAATGTTCAACCGTAAATGCACCATTATCATTTGTAGCATTTTGATCACTAACCAAATTTACAACAATATCAATTGTATATACTCCTGTTGCTGTTAAATCAGCAGTAGCGGCAAACGTATGTTGGTAAACCGATCCAGAAGTTATTACAGATGTTATTGTTTCAACAATTGGAGTTCCGCCGTTAAGCACATAACTAATATCAAAATTAGAAATATCGCCTCCACCTAAATTTTGAATCTCTGCAACAATAACACTTCCCGCACCTAAGTCGCATGACGACAATGGAGCCACAAGGTTAAGAACAGCCACATCAGGTGGTGGAATTTCTCTCAGAATGAAATTATCTACAAAAGCAACGTTGCCCGGCGGATGTGAATTTGAACTATATCTGTTTGATGCCTGAAAAGCAACTTCAAATTGTGTTCCTGCAAAAGCAGTTAAATCGAATTTAATGGTTGCATACGGATCATTATAAGATGTGGTTGGATTAAATTCAACCTGTCCGTTTATGTCGGCTGTAGGAACACCATTAATTAAAACTCTAAACCATGAATAAGTTGGTCCGAATTTATAGTATTGTTTTAGATCAATTAATAGTTCAGCGGTTGATAACTGCGATGCATCAACAAGACAAGTGTAAGCTAGTCCGTGATGTGTAGAATTAATATTCCATGCATCAGCAGAAGTAGTTGAACTTGATGAACCAACCCAACCTGTTCCACTTGCATCACCTTCCATCTTGAGTGCATAATTACTTCCCTCATTAAAAACGGCTACACTTGCATAATCACCGCTTGTGAAATCTAAGAATGTAGTTGCACCAGACTCAAAGTCTTCAGTAAAAGGAAAGCTATTAATTATTTCAAGATTTTTAACTGAGCTTGTTAGTTGGTCGTTAGCTGGATTAATATCACTTGCAAAGTTTACAGAAGCTAAACAATTATACGTTCCGGGAACTGAAAAATCAGCTAAGCCTGTAAAGGTATAATCTAAAGTTGCACCACTTGCAATGGTTGATGATATGGTTTCTGTTACAAAGGTGCTACCACCATCTATTGAGTAAGCCACATTAAAATTAGAAACTCCAATTGCTCCAAAATTCTTAATGCGAATACCTACCTGTTCCGAAGATGATAAATTACAACCTGTATTTCCAGGGGTTAACCATTCAACAACCGAAAGGTCATAAGCAGGATTTAAATCGATAACCACGTTATCAACAAATACATTTGGACCATAACCAGTAACTCCATCAAATTTAACATAAACGATACTTCCCGCATACTGGGTTAAATCAATATTCTGCGTTATAAAACTTCCCGGAGTTGTATATGAAGCTCCATCATTAGAGTTTAACTCAACTCCTGTTTTGCTCCAGACTACTTGCCATGTTTGACCATTATCGATAGACACCGATACGTTTAGTTCATCATTTAAATAACCAGCATCAAATCCGCTTGACCAATCAAATGATAAATTACCCGGTGAATAAAGATTAATCGGAGGAGTTATCATCTCAGCATTTCCAGCAGGCCAATAAAAGAAATTACAATATGCCGAAGAAAACTGATAGGACGCCCACGAATTGGCTCCTTGAATAGTCCAGTCTTGTGGAGGCCAGGCTGAAAAGCTTTCGCTCCAAGGAAATGAATTAATACTCGGAATGGATTCAATGTCGATAAGTGCTGTATCATTCTGCATAACGGCATCACCAAGAACGCTTGCACCAAACTCACATGAATAAGTACCGGTTGAACTAAAGTTCGCCGTTTGACTAAAAGAAAAGTCTAATACATCTCCGGAGTTTAAAGTTCCGGAATATGTTTCGGTTACATACGACGAGCCACCATTTATGGAATAGAATAAATCCATTCCGGTGATAGCCGTTGTTCCATAGTTACGAACCTTTATATTCACCGTTTCGGAGGAAGTCAATCCTGCACTGGAAACCGGAGCTATCCATTCAACAGCTCCAATATCGGTGGCACTTGAAGAGAAAACTGAAAAAGCAGTTGTTTGCTCATATCCGGTTTGAAATAAAACCTGACCAGATGCAACACCTAAGGCAGGTGTAATTTCATACCATCCATTAGCAAATGTCCAACCATCACCTTCGCTATCATAAGCCTTAAACACGTATTCACCAGGATATATGCTTATATTTCCGTTGTACGAATAACTATTGTTACTACCTGGTCCCCCATTAAGGACGACACTCCCATCAAAACTGTTAATAATTTCCCATGAACACTCAGCTGCGTAACCGCCATAATAAACCTGCACCTGTACAGATTCTTGCGAAAACACAGTTTGCGTTAAGCTGAATAACAATATCCAACCTGTGATAATCTTTACCATTGTCTTTGCCATAAGCACATAAAATAAGCGTAATAGCCCTAATAGCGTCTATTACAAAACCTTACAACTCGCCTAAAATAAGCAGTAAATATATAGAACTAAAAAGAAATAAACAAATTATAAACATTTAAATAATTTAGGGGTTTCAGAGCGTTTCAGCTATTTTTTTGAGACCAATTTAGACCAAAAAATAAAGACCAGAATTATTTAAAATTTTAAGAGAAGATACACATCTGTTTTTCAGATTGATAATCTTATTTTTTATAGAAACTATGCAGCATTTTATATTTAGATGTTCCGATTATTTCAACAAGTTCTTTTTCACTTGCCTTTTTCACATTTGCAACGGATTTAAAATGCGTTAGCAACTTAGAAATTGTAGCAGGCCCAAAACCAGGAACCTCCTCTAATTCAGACTTTATGAAATCTGCGGATCGTTTATCACGGTGAAATCCAATTGCAAATCGATGTGCCTCGTTTCTTAAAAACTGAATCAACTTTAACGATTCAGAATTTTTGTCCAAATAAAGCGGTACCGGATCGGTTGGAAAATATATTTCCTCCAATCGTTTAGCAATTCCAATAATCGAAATCTTTCCTCGCAGGTTAATTTCATCAAGTCCTTCAACCGCTGCACTTAATTGTCCTTTTCCTCCATCAACAATTATTAACTGGGGCAGCGTTTGTCCCTCGTTTAACAGTCGCGTGTACCTACGCATTATTACTTCTTTCATTGACCCAAAATCGTCAGGACCAACAACGGTTTTAATATTGAAGTGTCGATAATCTCTTTTACTGGGTTTACCATTTTTAAAAACTACACAGCTTGCCACAGGGTAGGTTCCCTGGATATTAGAATTATCAAAACACTCAATGTGGATGGGTAATTCTTTCAATTGCAGATCATCCCTCATTCTATTCAAAACCCGAGTTTCCCTTTTTTCCTTTTTAGGCTCCGACTCTTGTTTTCTTCGATCTAATGCAAAATATTTAGCATTCCTTAATGAGAGATCTAAAAGCATGCGTTTCTCACCGCGTTTAGGGATGGTAATTTTTGCTCCTTCTATTTGATAATCAACAGGAAAAGGTAAGATAATCTCTGTTGAATTACTAAACAGTCTACGGCGAATATCAATAACGGCTAGCGTTAATAACTCCTCTTTCGACTCATTAAGTTTCTTTTT
>JBFHES010000298.1:0-5103 GCA_041584015.1 Bacteroidales bacterium | reverse complement strand
GAAAGCAACCTGATTATTTTTATGGATCAGGAGAAGCTCTTTAAGCGAATGTCACATACTGCCCGGCAAATAAAAACACATCAGTACATTGCTGCCATTGTATACGAGCAAATGTTTAAAGCGAGTATTTATCAACGTGAAGTTCAGGATTATTTACTCAAAGCAAATGCCCTAATTCGGCAAACCTTAAACGTAAATAAAGAGGCCTCGGCCCAAATCAAGGCCTGCAAGAATAAACACAAAGAAGATGATGTTAAAACCAGCTTTAGTTTGGTAAGCGCTAATCTCGAAAAATTAATAAACCTAAATGATGAATCCACCCAACTTCTTGAAAGAGCTAAAGAATTAAGCGATGATCTTAATTGCACTTATTCAAGTGCCGATATTGCTGATGCACTGGAATATATTACTGAAGTTAATGATGTTGCTCTAAGCATTGTTCAGGATTTGAACAATGCCGTTTTTGCGGATACCATGAACGATACAAAGATGTACATTAGCAACTCAACAGCAGCTCTTGAACGACTTACCGATAAAATTAACACAGTACAAATAGAACTTGAAAAGGCGGGTAATCTGTTTAGCAATTGCATGTAAAAGAAAAGGGAGCAAAACTGCTCCCTTAATATTTTAACTGCTATAAACGTGCACGCTATTAGCTGCCGACGGTAAGTAGTTTACTCCAAACCATGCAATAAGCAAAATAAAAAATGCAATGCTTAATGTCCACAAAGGTCCCATAAAATTCTTTGGTTTATTATATCTGTAATGCATGTAAACCAAATAACCCATCCAGGTTAGGAATGCCCATGTTTCTTTTGGATCCCACGTCCAATAATGGCCCCAAGCCTCTTTTGCCCAAAGCGCTCCAAATAATAATCCAAGCGTTAAAAACGAGAAGCCTATGTATACAAGGTTATCAGCCAACGACAATAAAGTATAATCTTCTTTCTTTTTGAAATAATAAAAGAACAAGCCAAAAACAGCAACTAATGAGGATGCTGCTAAAATTACATATCCGATAATGTAGACAATTACGTGGGGAACAAACCAAACACTTTGCAGAGCAGGCATTAAGGTCTTATCATGAATCTCCGGTTTAAAATAGTTGAACGATAGAAACAGGATTGCCATACCCAACGTAAAGCACACAAACCAAATATACTTCCAACGGTAGTAAACAATTACACCAACCATTGGTAAAAGCAACGAATACCATAATCGGGTTTCTCCTAAGGTTCTCATCGGCGGTCTGTCAAGCTTTAGCCACAAAACAACAATAAAGTAGCCAAGCACAGCGGTACCAGCAATTGCCATTAAGGTACCAATAGTTTTTAATGAAGGTATTTTAAATGAAAGCCCGTATGATAGTATAGAGAGCATCCAGAGCGCAAATATGATTAATGCGTATGTCGGAAAATTTAACCAAACCATAATTTATTCCTTTTTATTTTTTTATTCTTTGACCAACCCAGAAAATATAAACAGCACCAGCAATTACCATGAAGATACCTATGTATACGAAAACCAACCAAGGATCGCGAACAACTTCCACGATACTGATTTTTGAGTCTCGTCCCATTTTTTCATCAAAACCTGTCTGGTATATTTTCCATCCTTCAACAGCATAAGGTTCATTTACTTCAATGGTTAAAGTATCTGAGCCCATCTCCTCGGTGTAAACAATTACTTCGGAACTGTATTCTTTCGGCTCCGGACGTAACATCACCAGCGAGTACTTGCTATTTATCTTTAAACTCTCGTAAGGATAAAAACTATTCCCACAGCTTAGCCAGCCAGCCTTTTCTTCCTTAGTATTATTATTAACCACATTAACATAGGCGGCGTGCACTGCTCCTTCGCTTAAATATTCGGTATATCCGCTTTCTACTCGTCCTGCCTTGTGCAAATACTCTAAAACTTCAAAAGTATACTCTTCAACAGTTCCAACATAACCACTATCTATCTGAAAAATATTCTCACCATCAATACCTGCTAAACCACCTAGCTTATTATCTACGATACCAACCTTAGGATTGTACTCTTCGATATTGAAATTTATCAACTTAATTGCCAATGGCATTTCGTAACTATTACCTCTATAATCTCTGGCAACCATGGTGGTTTTTCCTTCCTCCAGCTGCATGTTTAATTTAATTAAATCGCCGGCTCCCAGACTTGCGGAAACAATAATTATCCATAGCCCCAAATGGTTCAACATAAAACCAATGTTCTTCTTTTGGAAAGGCCAAATACGTTTCATTATAACAAAGCCTAAAGTAAACAGAAAGTAGAACTGAACAATTAAATAAGGCCAACTACTTGTTACATGCGACAATCCGAGCTTTCGTACCAAATCGCTTGCTGTAGCATCTTCTTGCAGCGTAAAGCCCATCATAAGAATGAGTAATGTAAAAATGGTGATGGAACTTACGGCTGCAGGAACACGCGTTAACCACTTTACAAAATTAGATTCCTTAAAACTAAAGAAACCAATTACTATGATGTTGATTACCACCAATAGAATGTAAAAATTATACGGCCAGCTTACTGTGTTAATTCCCTTACCACCAGTACTGAACTCAATCATAAAACCAACTAGCAGTAATCCTATTGCTATTAGAAAGCTTTCTTTGTAACTCCATGGATGCTGCCAAAGAGGTTTCTTTTCTTTTGCTTTTTTACCTTTTGCCATTTTAAATGCTTATTGTTTCTATTCTAAAAACCTTAACCTAGAAGGGATTTAAAATTTTGCTAAAAGTGATAAAATAAAACATCAACAAAAAAAAAGACGGGTTGATACTTATCAATCCGCCTAATTTTTTTGTGGTTTTCTATATTAGTTATACACGATCCCGTACTTACTTTCACGCTCTTCAGCAGCTTTCTTCCACTTTGGTAATAAGTTCTCTTGAAATTGCTTCTTTTCTTCTTTAAGCTTATCCATTGGCAAGCCAATAAATTCTTGAGCTTTTGCTTTAGTAGAAATATCCGGATATGGAATAGCTTCGTTATGCCCCAACTCGGCAAATAAACGAGCTAATTTAATTCTGGCTTCCTGTGCAACAGTAATACCTTTACTTATCACTCTACCCATTTCAACAGGAGCATGGAATGATCCACCATGACTAGCTGCTGCATAATCCCAACGCCATTGTGCATGACGAATGTCCATTAAGATATCTTTCATTTGCTCCTCTGTAGCACCAAAATCCCAGGCAGCTTTTGCCTCAACGTGTGCATGAACAATTAACTTTTCAAGCTCATCTCTGTTCTCGATAATTGCATCTTGTCTGTCATAAACATTCTTAATCAAGTCAGCAGCTTCCTCGCGGTGACATACCTGACATGAATTAGCAACATTTTCAAGTGGGCTTCCAATGTGGTGGTCGGTAAATTTCTGTCCGCCTTCGCTCTTGTACGGCATGTGACAATCGGCACATGAAACGCCTCGCTCTGCATGAATTCCAGTCATATAGACCTCATATCCGGGATGCTGAGCTTTCAACATTGGTGCTCTACTAAGCTTATGCGTCCAATCTTTAAAATTAGCTTTGTCGTAATATTCTTCCATTGCTTCCATGCTCATCCCTTGGTCCCATGGTAAAGTTAAATAAGGAATACCTTCAGCTCCAGGCATATCTTTTTTGAAATAATACTCAACGTGACACTGAGCACAAACTAAGGAACGCATTTCCTGATGAGATGCTTTAGTAATATCTTTTCCTTGACGCTCGAATGCTTCAATCAAAGCAGGTCGTGTAATCTTAAGAGCCATCGTTTTATTGTCGTGACAATCGGCACAACCAATGTAATTAACAATCTCCTCTCCTTTTGACGCCCACTTGCCGGCATAAAATTCGGCAACACCCTTCTCGCTCATTAGGCGGGGTACATCCGGACTTTTACAGGTCCAACAGGTACTTGGCATAGGGCCATCATCTGGTCCGGTTGGGCCACCTGTACGTAGTGAGTTTTGCAAATCGCTAACTGCATAGTAATGTCCTCTACCTTGATTATAATCTTTAGCAAAACCATAGCCTGCCCAAAGAACAACCAATCGAGGGTCAACTTCCAACATATCAATCATAGCACCACCATTGTACTTACTTTTAAATGTTGATTCAGAAGTAGCCAGATATGACTGATACTCGCGAGGAAAGTTCTCACCCCATAACTCATTTCTTGGTTCATTTTCAGTAAGCTGAACCATTGGCTTATAAACATGCTCAGTTTCTGCCTTTCTTTCGGTAATTGATGAAGCCAATAAACCTAAAAGGAAAACTACTACCATTGTAGCAAGGAATAATATCATATTAACCCATGCCGGACGTCTTGATCTTGCCATAATACTTAAATTTTTAGCGTAATATATTTGTGATTAATCATTTATCTATAATATTCATATTCTAAGGTCAGATAGAATAACCATGCAAACGGAGGTTACCCTTCTAAATATTCATCGTGGTTATTTCATTATTTTTTCTAACCATTCAGGAACAATACTTTCGTGCCGTGGCACTTGCGCATGTGGTACCGATGATAGACTGTTCACTCTTCCGTGAGGAACCTCTCTGTGACATTCCCAGCAAAGCTTGTTTTCACCGCACGATGCAGATTGTAAGGTAGCGTCAAGCGTTCCAACATTTTCATTCACATGCTCATGACAACGCTTACAGTTTTCCTGCACCACCGACTTGCCTTCCTCTTTAATCATAATTACCTGCGGCTCGTTTCTCAAGGTAAACACAGTGGCATGGCGCATCCCATCCTTTGCCTTAAAGTAATAGGTGTTAAAAACATTGTCATGCGGAACATGGCAATCGTTGCAGGTAGCATTTTCGCGATGCGAACTATGCAACCATGTGGCGTATTGCGGATTCATAACATGGCAGTTGATACAGGTTTTTGGATCATCTGATAAATAGGATGCTGCATTTGATACATAAAATGTATAAATTACCAAACCGACAAAAATTCCCAAAAGAATTGCAACTGGAGTCTTCCAGGGTTTCGGTGGTATTATTGATTTAAGAATTCCCATAAATTAAGATATTATCATTTTCAGTATTTGAATACCAAAATTACTAATTGATCATGAAG
>JBFHES010000297.1:0-5114 GCA_041584015.1 Bacteroidales bacterium | reverse complement strand
TTTTTCGTATTCAGCTGCATCATCAGCTTTCTCGAATATCTCCATTTCTTCCTTGGTTGCTTTGCTCAAGTCGGAATCATATTTTTGCATAATGTCCAATGCATTGCGCAATGCCGGAATTGTTTTAAACTGTCGACGTACTTCATCAATCATCGAAGTTGCTGCACGGCCAACGGCCCCCATCGCCATGGAACTAAACAGATAAGGGATCATACCACCTACCAGCAAGCCTGCCATGATGTGAGGTTGTGAAATATCAATGGAACTAATATTGGCTTGTTGCATGAAGGCCGAGAAAAGGGCCAATGCCGTTAAGGTTGCTGATGCAATGGCAAATCCTTTTCCAATGGCAGCGGTGGTGTTTCCAACAGCATCCAGTTTGTCGGTACGCTGACGAACTTCTTTGGGAAGGTTGGTCATTTCTGCAATACCTCCTGCATTATCGGCAATTGGTCCGTAAGCATCAACTGCCAATTGGATACCTGTATTGGCAAGCATGGCAACTGCAGCTATGGCAATACCATATAATCCTGCAAAATGATAGGATAGAATAATGGCCAGCGCAAGACCGATTACCGGGATGGCCGTCGATTTCATACCCAAGCCCAGACCGGCAATAATGTTGGTTGCCGCACCTGTATGCGATTGATCAACGATGCGCTGAACCGGCTTCTTTCCGGTTGCTGTATAATATTCTGTAATCTTACCAATGGCCATTCCGATTCCCAAGCCAACCAGCGTTGCCCAGAAAATACCCAGGGATGTATAAACCTTTACATCACCGTATTGATTTTTTAATTCCCAACTTTCCGGAAGCAAGCTTGTGATCAGGAAATAAGATCCAATGATCATCATTAATGCAGAAATCAATTCGCCTCTGTCAAGCGCCTTTTGTGGATTACCGCCTTCCTTTACACGAACAAAGAAAGTTCCAACCATTGAGGTGAAAATACCAAAACCTGCAAGGGCAAGCGGCAGAATGATTGGCCCCAGCGAGTAGTTCTCAACTACCGGCGCCAAACCAACAAATGATGCACCCAAGACCATGGTTGCAATGATTGATCCTACAAATGACTCAAAAAGGTCTGCTCCCATACCAGCAACATCACCTACGTTATCACCCACATTATCGGCAATGGTTGCCGGATTCAAGGGGTGATCTTCCGGGATGCCGGCTTCTACTTTACCAACCAGGTCGGCTCCTACATCGGCAGCTTTGGTATAGATACCTCCGCCTACACGTGCAAACAAGGCAATGGAAGAAGCTCCCAATGAGAATGCCGAAATCACATTCAGCACAGTTTCGAGTCCCCATTCATCACCAATGAATTCGTTAAACAATAAAAAGAGGGCGCTTAGGCCAAGTACGCCCAATGACACAACGCCAATACCCATGACAGTTCCGCCGTTAAAGGCTACTTCCAATGCTTTGTTAAGCGATGTTTTGGCAGCGTTAGCCGTGCGAACGTTAGCTTTGGTGGCAATGCGCATTCCAATGAATCCGGCCAGGGCCGAAAGAACCGCTCCGGAAATAAAGGAGATCACTACGTAACCATTCGAGTTTTCTTCGTTGGTGCCTTTGAAATAGAGTAGAATGGCTACCGCAATTACAAAGATTGCTAATATTTTATATTCACTCTTAAGGAATGCCATGGCTCCGTCAGAAATGTGCTTGGCAATTTTGGCCATCTTGGCATTGCCTACCTCCTGATTGCTTACCCATCTTGCTTTAACGAAAATGAATATAAATCCCAGGATTGCCATAAGTGGCAGAAAATAAATAATTTGCGTCATTACGTTTTTTTATTGATTAGCTATATAATTCAGTCGTTATATTATTTTTTTAGTAGCGTTGCAAAATTCATGATTAATTCTTTTTCATCATTTCGTATGCGGCTTTAAACACTAAAAAATACATAATGTTCAGGCATTCACTACATCTTATAGGAAAATGCAGTTCCGGGTATCAATTCCTTTAGGTGCTTGAAAAAAATGCGACTGAAATTTGTGAGTTACACAAAAACGAGTAATTTTGATACTCGATTTTAAAGGAATGTTAGAAACGCTAATTACATCAAAAACAAGGTTAAAGTTGCTCTTGAAGTTTTTCTTGAATAGTAACGCCAGTGGTTATTTGCGATCATTGGAGACTGAGTTTGGTGAGTCGACAAATGCCATCCGCATCGAATTAAATAAATTTGAAAGTGCGGGGCTTTTAAGCTCAAATCTTGATGGTAATAAGAAAATGTTCCGCGCCAATGTACAGCATCCCTTGTATGGTGATATCAAAAATTTATTGATGAAGCATATTGGGCTTGATCAAATTATAGAGAATGTAATTGATAAGCTGGGTGATGTTGAAGCGGTGTTCCTGGTAGGTAAGTTTGCCCGTGGCATTGATAGCCAGATCATCGACCTAATATTTGTTGGTGAGATTGTAAACAAGAATTACCTGATGCAGCTGGTGGAGAAAGCTGAGCGATTAATTAGCCGAAAGGTGCGTTACATCGTGTATACCCTAAAGGAATTTACGGCTTACCTGGAACAAAGTACCGATGTTGAACCATTGTTGCTCTATAAAAAAGATCAATAAGTGATGACAGGCGAACGGCAACATATCAGTCCTAATGACCTGCTTCAATGGCATGTGGTTTATACCCGGCCAAAGGCAGAGAAGAAAGTTGCTGCACAGCTGGAGGAATTGGGACTGGAGTCCTATTGCCCCACAAAAATGGTGTTGCGCCAATGGAGCGACCGCAAGAAGAAGGTCGAGATGGTGTTATTTACCTCATATGTGTTCGTGCGTTTAACGCCTCGGGTCTATGAGAAGCTTTATGATGTGTTTGGCTTTGTGCGGTTTGTCTATTACCTGGGCAAACATGCCATTGTTAAGGATCATGAAATTGAAGCGATAAAAGTCTTCCTGGAGCAGACAACCGATCATTCGGTTAGCTTTCAGAAAGAGGAGTCTGTGCGAATAGCAGAGGGACCATTGGTCGGGAAGTCGGGTATTATTGAACAAATAGGAAAACATACACTTCGGATACGAATAGAAGAACTGGGCATGAGTCTGGTTGCCGAGGTGCATAAGAATAAAGTTGAGGCCGTAAAAGCCTGATTGTTTTAGATAGATGAAAATCTATTAGTTACAGAAAATACACTGTGACTTACGAGGCGAAGCTGTGCCCGGCAGGAAGCAGAAAGTGCAAAGTCAAAAGTTCAAAGTTTAGAAGAAAGATCGTGTGCACGTGGCAACGTTTAAACGTTCAACCCTGCAAACGTTTAAATCTTTTAGCATAAAAAAATATTGCCAGTATCATTCGACATCCTATCTTCGCGGGTTTTAGTTTGAAAAATGACAGTACAACGAAAAAGACATGTAGCCAAGGCATTCTCATGGAGAGTTGTTGCTTCGGTAGCAACATTTTTAATCAGCTGGATTACAACCGGAGATTTAAAAATTGGAATCGCCATCGGCTCGGCTGATGTAATCGTAAAATTAATTCTTTATTACTTCCACGAACGAATCTGGTACCGATCGCATTTTGGAGTCGTACATGACGAGGAAGGAGAAGAGCTTAAACGGTAGGTTTGGGTGCTAAGTTGTTGGTTCTTGGTTATCAGTTCTTGGTTATTAGTTATAAGATGGTGATCGATGGGATGAAGGGTTGGCTCGTAGATGGTGGCTCGTAGCTGGTTCTAGCTAATGAGTGATGACTTAAATTTGAGAGATAATACGTTCTGGAAGATATGAAGGCAGACTTTGAAGATCTGGAAATTTGGAAACTTGGGATGGACTTAGCTGATCAATCCTTAAGCATTACAGAACGAATCTCAGAAACAAAGAAACACTATCGTCTCATTGAACAACTTGAAAGTGCTGCATGCTCCGTACCTCAAAATATTGCTGAGGGTAAAGGTCGGTATTCAAAGAAAGAATTTGTTCATTTTCTCTTTATCGCTCGTGGATCGCTAAATGAAATGCTGACGCTTTTTATCTTAATGGAAAGAAGAAAGTGGATTCAAGAGGAAGAACTCACATCACTAAAACAGCAAATATACACCTTGGGTAAAATGATTAATGGTTTGATTAGATCTATTAAAACATCAATGTAATGTAAATGAATGGTAACGAGCTATGAGCCACGAACCACGAGCTATAAACCTACAACCCACAACCCACAAGCAATAACATTCAAGCAACAAACAATAATGTCTGAAAATTATAATTTAACGAACTTACGCGAACTTGAGGCAGAAGCCATTCACATCATTCGTGAGGTGGCAGCGGAGTTTGAGAATCCTGTAATGTTATACTCCGTTGGGAAAGACTCCTCTGTGATGGTGCGCCTGGCGGAGAAGGCTTTTTATCCCGGTAAAGTTCCGTTCCCATTGATGCACATCGATTCGAAATGGAAGTTCAAAGAGATGGTGGAGTTTCGCGATCAATATGCCAAAGAGAATAACTGGGACTTGATTGTACACTATAACAAGGAAGGATTTGAGGCCGGCGTTGGACCATTTACTCACGGAAGCAAGGTACATACCGACGTGATGAAAACCCAAGGCTTGCTGGCCGGATTGGATAAATACGGTTTTGATGCCGCATTTGGCGGTGCCCGTCGCGATGAGGAGAAGTCGCGTGCAAAGGAACGTATCTTTTCCTTCCGTGATAAATTCCATCAATGGGACCCAAAAAATCAGCGTCCTGAGTTGTGGAACATCTATAACGCCAAGGTGCAGAAAGGAGAATCCATCAGGGTGTTTCCGATCAGCAACTGGACCGAACTGGACATCTGGCAGTACATACGTTTGGAGAATATCCCAATAGTACCTTTATATTATGCTAAGCCGCGACCGATTGTTGAATACAACGGAGCACTTGTGTTAGTAGACGATGAACGCATGCCAAAGGAACTGGCTGAAACAGCAGAGATGCGCATGGTACGATTCAGAACACTGGGTTGTTACCCGCTCACCGGTGCTGTTGAGTCAGAAGCCGATACCATCGAGAAGATTGTTGAGGAAATGATGACCACCACCCAATCGGAACGCACCACCCGCGTCATCGACTTCGACCAGGATGGCAGTATGGAACAGAAGAAAAGGGAAGG
>JBFHES010000296.1:0-5116 GCA_041584015.1 Bacteroidales bacterium | reverse complement strand
GCTTTTCTATCTTGGATAATATCCGCACAAACACCTGCCTTCTCCAGGTTGAATATTCTTTGAGGAGCTATCATGCTTTCTCCTGTTCTTTCACTCGACCAGGAGTTTAGCTCAAATATTTTAGATGATTCTTCATATAAGTAAATCAAGCCTATTTTGCTGTCGGTTAGCTCAATTGCTTTGTTTATTGTAAAATCGAATAGTTCGCTATCGGTTTCAGTTTCTAGCTGACTAATTTGAAGCAGACTTTTTAGTCGCGACTCGTTGCGCTTTTCCTTGGTAAGATCTAGCACAGTTGTAATTTGCGTAGACTTACCCAGAAATTCAAACATTCGACCATGAAATAATGCTGGAAATACACTACCATCTTTTCTCAAAGCATTAGCTTCGTATGGTTCATTATTCCCGGACTTCATATTGGCTGCAAGTAGCTCTTTATAGTCATTACTTACTATCTCTGTGCTTTTTAAACCAATGAGCTCACTATGTGTGTAGCCAAACATTTCGCTTGCTTTTTTATTGGTTTCAATGCATATGTCACCATCAGTTACAAATATGGCTTCGTTAGCTGCATCGGCTAATACACGGTATTTTTGCTCACTGTCTACTAAGTCATCCTGCGATTTTCTGAGTCGAATCGACGCAGCTATCTGGTCGGAAATAAAGGTGAGTAACTCCTTATCGTCATCGTTGTAGGCATGCTCGTTTTTGTAACTTTGGACACCTAATACGCCAACTATTTTATTTTCGTCATGCAGTGGAACTCCCAACCAGCATTTAGATGGCGAAGCATATCTGTTAATTTTACCATCTGACTCAAGTTGTCTAATCTCTCTATCTGTAAGCAGAATTGGCTTGTTCTGTTCAATTACATATTTGGTTAAGGTTTTACCAGCAGGTATTGTATCAAATTTATCTTTCTCATCTGTAAAAAACGGAAGATTGAACAAGTCGTCATGCTCATTATACAGCGCAACATAAAAGTTTGTAGTATCAATTATTGATGATAATATATCGCGAATGGTAACCAACATTGTTGGAAGGTCTTCGGAGGTGTTTGCTAATTCGGAGATGCGATAAGTTATAAATTTTAACTTTTCATTTTTAACTTTATCAGTAATATCATCAACAGTAAAAGTATATCCCTTGTCTATTTGATTTTGATCAAGTTGAGAAAGCTGGATTTTTACCTCAATTGTTTTTCCATCTTTCCTTAGCAATTTAGCCTCAACACTACCCAGCTTCGACGTTTTTAGCTGTTCATAGATGGTTCCAACTTTTCGGTACTCGTCTGCGTTTAGGTAGAAACTTGTTGAAGGCTGACCTGTTATTTCTTCGTTGGTATATCCAATAATTTCTGCAAAGCGTTTGTTGGCAAACTGGATAACCCGATCTTTAATAATTCCTATTCCTACCGGAGAAGCTGAAAAAACACTATTTAGCTGAGCTTCGCGGTAATAGAGATTTTCTTTAATATCTTCATGTGATCTTCTTAAATCGGCATCTCTGAGTTCTCTTTTTATAGCTTCACCAAGCCTAGCAAGGTTGTCTTTCATGATATAATCATGTGCACCTTGGCGCATGGTTTCTACAGCTATATCTTCACCTACAGTTCCGGAAATTATTATAAATGGAATATTTAGTTGATAGGTTTTAAAAATTTCGAGTGCTTCTGCGCCATTGAAGCCTTGCATCATATAGTCGGAAATAATTAGATCAAAATCCTGTTCGTCAAGAGCTTTCATTAAACCTTTAGCGGTGTACTCGCGCCTCCAGTTAAATTGAAATCCCTGATTACCCAGTTCAATAACGACTAATTCCACGTCATCAATAACATCATCAAGAATAAGTATTTCGAGTTTTTTCATGCTTGCTTAATTTGTTAGGTAGGTTGTTAAACCCAATTCTTGAATAACATCTAGTAGACTTTTGCCGCTTACGGGCTTTTGCAGGAAACCTGACGCTCCATATTGCTTGCATTTTATCATGTCTTCATTTTCTAAGGAAGAGGTGATAATTACAACCGGAATATCTTTGGTTTCCATTTTATTCTTCAGCATAAATAGTACATCATAGCCACCAATTAGTGGCATTTTTAAATCAAGTAAAACAAGAAAAGGAAGGTCCATATTCTCACTTTCAAGATTGGTGAAATATTTTATTGCTTCACCACCGCTATTGAAGTAGAGCAGTTTGTTGCAGATGTTTTGAGATTCAAGCGCCAATTTAGTTAGTTCGGCGTCGTCAAGGTTGTCTTCAACCAACGCTATTTTATTTGATATTTTCATGATCAAATGATAATGTAAAATGTAGTGCCTATATTTTCTTCACTTTCTGCCCAAATCTTGCCTTTGTGTCTGTTGATAATACGTTTAACTGTGGCCAGACCAACACCACTTCCTTCTATTTCCTGGAAGGTGTGAAGGCGACGGAATGGGGTGAATAGTTGTTCGTAATATTTCATGTTAAAACCAATGCCATTATCTTTTATGAAGAGAACTTTCTTTCCATCAATAATGGTATTGCCAATGGTAACCTCAACTATCTCTTTATCGAAACTGTACTTTAAGGCATTGTTGAGTATATTGGTAAACATAATTTCAAATAGAGATTGATCACCCCTAAGAACAAGGTTCTCTTCAATAATTTCGTTTACATTTTTCTGTGGCATGGTTTCTTTTAACTCGCCAATGATGCGCTTACTTAAACCGGAAATATCAACCTCAGTGATTGTTAAATCTTTTCGTGTTATACGTGAAAGCGTTAACATGTCTTTAATAAGATCTCCCATGTTTTGGCTGGAGGCAATGATTCGTTCCAAATAATGACTTGCTTCCTGATCTAGATTGTTTCCGAGCTTTTTAATCAGCGCATTACTAAATCCTTCAAGCCTGGTTAGTGGTGCTCTAAGGTCGTGCGACACTGAGTAGGAGAAGCTTTCGAGTTCGGTATTTACTGTTTCCAGATCATTTATGAGGGTTTTTAGTTCATCCCTTGATTCGTTAACATCTTCGAGCAGGAAGGTTAGCGCCAACTGGGATTCGTTTAGTTTGGTTGCTTGTTCTTCCAGTTCACCGGTTCTGTCGTCAACTTTCTTCTCCAAGTTGTCTGAGTAGCCGCGTACTTGTTTTTCCTTCTCTTTAAGATTTTTATATAACTCCACATTATCTATTGCCTGAGCCAATCGATCGGCAATATCTTTCAATAAGCGTTTCTCGTTTTGCGACCACTTGCGATTGTTAACACATTGATGGAATTCTAACAACTTTGATTGACTCAGATTGGTTGGGATCTTTACTGACAAAGTAGACAGGGTGTTGTATTCGGTAGCAAGAATACTATCATCTGAAGATCCTTCATAGATCGTTTCGCTCGGATACTCAGAATTAGATGCGGCTGTAATATTGTTTAAGGTTATCGCATCAAGCGATAATTCTTTAAGTTCTGAAAGACCAGACTTGAGGCTGTCTTCTTCAATCAAACATTCAATTAAAATTTTATTGTTATCGTCAGCTGCTTGCTCAATTAGCCATACTCTCTCGGCATTAAATATTGTTGAAATTTGTTTTAGAACATTAACAATGAAATCATCATTAAGAATATTTTTATTGATAACACTCGAGATTTTATCAATGCTTTCGAAATACCAAAGATTTTCCTCTCGCTCCTTATTAATTTGCTTCAGTTTGTTCTCATTTTGTTTCTGAGAAGTGATGTTCTTAACAATTAACTGAACTGCTTCCTCTCCATTAAATTCTATTTTAGAAGCAAACACGCTTACATCGAATTCGGTATTATCAGGTCTAATATATTTGTCTTCGCGTGGATATATACCTTCTACTCCATCCAAAGATTTAAGAAAGTCATTGTGTGCATGCTTTAATTTACCGGGTTTCATAAAATCCGAAACCTCCTTACCAATTATCTGATCGTCGCTTTCCAATCCTAGCACAGATAAAGTTGAGTTGTTTACAAAAACTATCTTACCTTTTTGATGAATAATAATACTTTCGGGGAGATTGTCGATGAGACTCTTAAAGCGTTGCTCGCTTTCTCTTAAAGCAATTTCTGTAGCCTTTCGCGAATTAATATCAATTGCCAATTCGAATCGAAGTTTTCTGCCATCTGGCCAATTAATTATTTGATCCCTTACAAGATATTGCTTATTAAGCATTTCATTAAAATGTTCCCATTCATGAATTTTTCCACCATTGTTGAGAATTATATCGTTGGTGCAAAAATCGCATGGTTGATCAAGATTCTGAAACGCTTTGTAACATTGTTTGCCTACAGGGTCGAAACCTAGTAGTTCTTCAGTAAATTTATTTACAAATACAACCTCATTGGTTGCTGGATCGGTTACATATATTATTTCCGGTATGTTCTGGTATACAGAAATAAATTTTTGGTATTGTCGCTTTAGGGCAAGTTCTGATATCCGTGTTTTTGAAATGTTTTCATGCACGATTACACCTCTGATTCCATTATTAATGTCGTTGAAGGAACTTACTTTAAAAAGAAACCAGCGTTGTTCGTCCTTGTCATGGCATTCATATTCAACATTAAAGGATTGCGACTCTTTATTTAGAACTTTTTTAATCCCTTCATAAATCTGATCAGTATTATCTATTATACCCTCTTTCGCAGATTGTACAATGTCAAGATAATTTGTTCCAATGCCATACTTGCTCTGCACTAATAAATTTTCACTCTCATTAGATTTCCAAGCTTGGTTCACATGTGTTATTACACCATCACCATTAATTATGGCAATGTATTCGTTTAAGGAGTCTATGGTCGAAGCCAGAGTTTGCTTTAGGTTTTCTGATCTAAAAAAGTTTTGTTTACTTTCTGTAATGTCAGTTAATGAACCAATGATTGCTTTTGTAGCACCTTTCTCAACAATAGGCGATTCGTTTACTTCAACCCATCTGGTAGATCCGTCTTTATGAATTAACTCTACATCGTACAGTTTCTGTCGTTGGCCGGTTTTAATGGCTTGTTGGGTGCGTTCAAAAGCAACTTTGTTAAGTGGATTCCCCGAAATTAGTTCGGTCCAATTAACCATGGCCTCAATAGGGTTGTATCCTAAAAGTTCTTCAATTTGCGGACTAAT
>JBFHES010000295.1:0-5258 GCA_041584015.1 Bacteroidales bacterium | reverse complement strand
CAACAGAATATTATGTTTAGCAGAATAATCTGCTGCAACTTTTTTGGCTGCCGCATAATCGCCATTAACCCTGAATACTTGTTGACCATAAGTACTAACCTCTGCCTCGTTAGCCTTAAGCGCATCGTTTGGCATAAAAACAGCCAGATTTATGTCTGCTTTAGCCAGGTAGTGAGAGAATGCAGATGCAATGTTTCCGGTACTCGCAACAGCATACTGCTTAATTCCATTCTCTTTTAAGGCGCTTGCAGCAACTGATGCGGCAACGTCTTTAAAGGTGTTTGTTCCTTGGTTAAGGTCGTTACGATACACATTTACTGTAATGTCCAGATCGTATTTTTTCCTGGCAAATTCTTCAAGGAAAGGCCAGTTCTCCACTGGAATAACTCCTTCGCCTCGGGTAATGATATTTTCTTCGTCCAGTATTGGTAGAAAATCAAAGTAATAAAATACGCTGTTGGGATCTCCGGCATTATTCAATATCAAATCTTTGATCTTCTCAATATCATCATGGTATTTCACATCAGCCCATTTATTGCCGCATTCAGGGCATTGCTGCTTGTGTTCAAACCATTGTTTTAAGTCGGCAATCTCGTTGTGGCAGTTACGGCACTCGAGGTAATATTTGTCGTTTTTTGTTGTCATAATAGAGCAAAATTATAAATGTCGAATTTAGGGTTATTAATTCAAACAAGAGAAAATGCATACGCTGGTTCTTATTTGAATTAACTTGATCTGGTATCTGACACTTATTTGTATGAAAAGAAGAGGAGCAAGCTTGTTTGTCAGACGAAGACATAAAGTTTGCTCCTGTATTATTTTATCTATTTATTGCATGGATATCTACTGCAACTGATAACTTTTGATGTAAACCACATTCCGTTTTTGTGCTGTTTTTCCATCGACCACTTCTCTCGCCACTGGCGAAACTTCCTTTTGAAGTACACGACTCAGGAGCGCATCCGATGGAGCTATAGCCGAACGAATAAAGAGGATGAAACGGAACATCATTTTTGTTGATGTACTCCCAAACATTGTCCCATTTCCAGTTAAGCAAGGGGTGTACCCGAACGAAATTGTTCTCGTCAATCATTAGTACATCAAAGTTTGCGCGGCTCTTGCTTTGATCTTTCCGAATGGCAGATAGCCAGTGAGTAAACCCAGATTCTTTCATGAATCTGTTCTGTGGCTCAATCTTGTTTTTCTGGCAACAGAAGTCGGGGTCCCGATCATGTAACTCTTTCCCAAACATTCGTTCAAATTTGTCCTTGGAATGTTCCGGTCTTATTGTATTAATGCTTATGTCGTAGTGCTTTTCAACCTTTTCTTTAAAATCTAAAGTCTCTGGAAAATGGAATCCTGTATCAATAAAATAAACAGGTATATCTATTCCTGCTTTGTGCAACAAATCCAGAATAACCATTCCGGAGATTTGCAATGAACTGGTCATTGCAATTTCTCCCGATAGATTTTTTCCACACCATTTTAAAATTTCTTCAGGCGGTGCCTGATTGAAAAATTTATTTAGGTGTCCTATTTCATTATGGTCAACTCCCATTTGTCTGTTATCTATTTAAACAGTCTTCATCTTCATTACCTGATCGCCGTCGTATGCGCCGGATTTTAATTTCTCATGAACTTCTGCAAATGCGTTGATTGTGTATTCTACGTCTTCTAAAGAGTGAGCAGCAGTTGGGATAAGTCGTAACATGATTACATCTTTCGGTACAACCGGATACACAACTATTGAGCAGAAAACGCCATAGTTTTCACGTAGATCAACCAATACATTAGTTCCCTGTGCAACATTTCCTGTAAAGTAAACAGGTGTAACAGGTGATTCTGTTTTACCAAGGTTGAAACCTTTGGCGCGTAAACCGCCTTGTAAAGCATTAACAATCTTCCAAAGGTTTTCTCTAAGGTGTGGTTCCGATTTTAATAGCTCGAGACGTTTTAATGCGCCGATTACCATTGGCATTGGTAAAGACTTTGCAAAAATCTGTGAGCGCATTGAGTAACGTAACATATCGATGATTGGCTGTTCCGCAGCAACAAAGGCTCCAATTCCGGCCATTGATTTTGCAAAGGTTCCAAAGTAAATATCAATGTCGTCCTGTACACCAAGTTGCTCGCCAGCACCGGCACCTGTAGCTCCCATCGTTCCAAAACCATGAGCATCATCTACTAAAATTCTGAATTTATATTCTTCCTTGAAAGACATTATCTCACGTAATTTGCCCAGATCGCCAGACATGCCAAACACACCTTCAGTAATAACCAGGATGCCTCCTCCGTTTTTGTCGGTGATTTTCTTGGCATGATCTAACTGGGCTTTAAAACTATCCATGTCGTTATGGCCAAAAACAAACCTGCGACCCATGTGTAATCTCAAACCATCTAAAATGCAGGCATGTGATTCTGAATCGTAAACAATTACATCCTTCCTATCCACGGTGGAGTCGATGATTGATACCATTCCCTGATAACCAAAGTTAAGCAGGTAGCCGGCTTCTTTCCCAACAAAGTTTGCTAGTTTTAATTCAAGCTCTTCGTGATACTTGGTTTGTCCAGACATCATACGGGCGCCCATCGGATAAGCCATTCCCCATTCCTTGGCAGCTTCAGCATCAGCTTTTCTAACCTCTGGGTGATTTGCCAGACCAATGTAATTATTCAAGCTCCAGGTAAGAACTTCTTTTCCCTGGAATTTCATTCTTGGTTGGATTTCGCCTTCAAGTTTAGGGAAAGCGTAATATCCGTCAGCACTTTTTTGGTATTGCCCTAATGGCGTCTTTTTGTTTCTTAGTTTTTCGAATAAATCCACGGTGTATATAATATTATTAAGTTTAAAGAATAAACCAAATGTGAGGAATTTATTCGTGCAAGTAGACCTGACTTGTGAACTTGAACCTATTTGTAAGAAGGTATAAGTTCAATCCGTCAAGTTTGTACTATTAATTGACAGGAAGTTAATTGATTATGGTTTTTAATGGATTTGAGTTTGTAGCGATAAAATCTGAGATTATTTGAATTAGAAAGCTTTGTTTGGACCTGATTACTTTAACGAAAATCATTTGTCATGTCCCTGAGAAGCTAATTCGATTCTATACTGAGTTGGCGTTTTTCCTGTGAATTTTTTAAAGATGGTATTGAATGAAGACTTGGAATTAAATCCAGCATCAAAGGCCAGGGCCAGAATTGTATAACTTTGAACTTTGTTGTTCTTCATCATTTCAATTACATAATTAACACGATACTCATTAACGAAATTATAGAAGTTCTTATTCAGATGCTCATTAATGATTTGGGTAAGATAATGCTTTGGGATATTGGTTTCTCTAGATAGAATATCAATGGTTAAATTACCATTAAGATAGGGTTTGTTATCAGCCACATGCTTTAATAAGTCATCAAGGTAGCGTTTGGCTTCATCAGCTTTTAGTCCGGATCTTTCGTATTTGGTATTTTTTTTCTCCTGTTCTTCGTTAGCCAAACTCAATCGGTCCTTTCTGCGTTGTAAGCGCACAAAACTTGGACTTACAAATATGGCTTCCTGGTTGAAACCAAAAAAGCTAAGAGCATATGCAAAGAAGGTTAAGCCGAAAACAGGAAAAATATACGGTTCAAAAACGGGGTTCTCTAAATTTAGGAAGAAGTTAAATAAACGAGCAACCAGCGACAAGGTAAATGCCAGCGAAAATGAAATGGCAATTGTTTTAAGCCAGCTTAGATTCGTTTTATGCAGGTCGTATGAAAAGTGGTTGTACACTTTCTTCTCATGAACCCTAAGTAAATATAGTACCTGAACTATATAGATATTAATAGATGTAATTATGGCGATGGAGTTGATGATATGATAGATGGATAAATCTCCACCAAGGAAGCTTGCTTTTACTTCTACCATTAATTCCTCGTGGGTTGGAAATATTAGTAGAAATATGGAGGCGAGTACAAAGGGTATAAAATGGAATAAATCCCGAATCCGGAAAATTGGTTTCTCTAATATCAGCAATTTAGCATAGATGTAGATAAATGGCCCATAGGTGTATGGAAATAATTTAAGTATGATTAAACCGGAGAACGCAAATTGTTCGTGTTTGATTCCAATTATGTTAGCATAGAGCTGAAGCGCGATTACTAAAAGCCAAATTGCCAGCAGAATATCAGAATTGTGCCTCGACTGTTTAGTGAACATTAGAAAAGAAGCAAAAATTGCCTGCGTTAGTCCTATGTATAAGATTACTTCCATTAATAACAAAGATACATAATAAGCGAGAAATATTGATGTTTCGCGGATATTACAAGTTCAGTAGGGCTTTGGCGTTAGCTATAGCTGCCGGTGTGATGACATCACCGCTTATCATTTTTGCAATTTCGGTAATACGCTCAGATTGCTCCAATTGACGGATATTGGTTTTAGTTATGCCGTTGGTCTTTTCCTTATAAACAAGAAAGTGGTTGTTACCCTTAACTGCAACTTGCGGCAAGTGTGTAATGTTGATGACTTGTATGCCTGATGCAAGATCCAATAATATGTCACCTACCTTGTCGGCAATGTCGCCAGAAACACCCGAATCTACCTCATCGAATACAATTGTTGGCATTCCCTTAGCTTTCGACAGCAGCGACTTAATAGATAACATAAGTCTTGATGTCTCGCCACCTGAAGCTACCTTGGATATTGGTTGCGGAACGCTATTGCTATTCGAGGCAAATAAGAAAGAAATATCATCTTTACCACTTGGTCCGAAGTCATCTAGTAAATGATGACTTATCTGGAATTTTGCATCGGGCATCCCCAGATTATTAAGGATTTTCTTAATGCTCTTTTCAATAGGTGAAATAACTTTTACTCGCTTGTCGCTAATCTTTTGACATAAGGTAAGCAGGTCTTGTTCTTGTTTCTTTTGAGTTTTAAGCAAGGCATCTATCTCGTCGTCGTATGAATTAATTTCACCAATCTTATTATCTAAATCATCCTTTATAGCTATTAGCTCTTCAATAGACGCTACGCGGTGTTTTTGCTGCAAACTATATATGTCATTCAAACGCTCATTAATCTCATCAACCCGACGTGGATCAATTTCCATTTTGCTCAACAGGTTCTCAAATTCAGCATGAATGTCTTTCATTTCAATCTCCAGACTTTCAATACGGGCTGGCAGCTCTTCAAGCTCGGCGAGGTATTGTACAATTGGACTAAGCTCGTTTTGCAGATAGCGCAACCATTGTAGGATCGACTGTCCATCGTTGTCAAT
>JBFHES010000294.1:0-5310 GCA_041584015.1 Bacteroidales bacterium | reverse complement strand
CCAACAATAGTAATACCTCCATTTTGATCAACCTCTACATCTTTTCCAAATATGGCCGGCCAACCGAATTGCTCTGGAGCTAAAGCCCATACAAATTCCCCTTGTGATGAATGCTTTGAAACAAATATATTATAGTCTCCGCTTAGTAAAGTAGTATCAGGGCCTGGATCAAAATCAATACTCCCTGCAAAAGCACCTAAGACAATAAGATTGTCCATTGAGTCAATTGCTAAAGACATATTATCGTGATACATATTGCTTTGCATTGGGTAAATATGAGTCCATATTAAGTTTAGATCGGGATCATACTTTCCTGTAAAGATCTTGTTAAGCGACGAACTATAAGCATTATAGACCCCGACACCGAAATCAAGGTCGCAAGTGTCATTGAATTCGCCTACAAGGCCAATGTTTCCATCTGAATCAAATTCCAAATCATAGCAGTTAACCACGCCCAAGTCTTTTACCCATAAAAAATTCATTGAGGAATCAATTTTCATGATAAAACCGTTGGTAGTAGCATTTGTATTTAAGATTGAAGTCTGAGGACCCGGGTCAAAATCGATACTTCCTCTATACTCCCCCAGAATATAAATACTTCCATTTCCATCTTCCTTTATGCAAAAAACATCATCATAATAAATGTCTCCTAAACTAAAAACCCACTGGAATAATCCTGTTGAATCCAGTTTGGTAATAAATATGTCATCGAAACCATTACCCATGAGGTTGAAGGTTTGTGGTCCAGGATCGAAATCAATCGTATCCTGAAATATCCCAGCGCTATATACATTACCATCATCATCAATCGATATGTGTTTGCAAATAGTTGAACTATACGAATAGTTGGGGTCTATATTATCATACCCGACCATCCAACTGAGCGCAAACTCATCGGGAAAGGGTCCGATATGAATGTAATTCTCTATTACCGCCGTATCTGAATTCACACCATCACTAGCAATTAATGTAACACTGTAAATACCAGTAGCCTGATAGTGGTGTATCGGGTTTTGGTCGGTGCTTGTTGTTCCATCACCAAAATTCCAAAGCCATGAACTTGGTGTATTTAAACTTTCATCATAAAACTGAATTCCATCCCCTAAATAAGCCACTGTGTCGGAACTCGAAAACCCGGCTATTGGATTAGTTGTAATACCAAGTTTGAACAGCGCTATATCATTTGCGCCGTTTGATGTAAGTTCATAGCTCGATAGGCTTGGATCAAAATCTAGGGTATCCCAAAACAAGGAGGTTAAGTAAACTCCGTTTGCATTACCTGATGCTATATTTAAGGCAGAAATCTTTCGTACCCATTGATACTCTCCAAGCGCATTTAATTGCAGAAGGAAGACTGTTCCGTCTGGTCCAACAGGTGGGCAGCCAACTCCCGGACCTGGATCAAAATCTACAAAGTCATCGATTTGACCACCTAAGTAGACATTACCAAGTTGATCCGTGCAAATTGATCGACAGTAATCTGTTCCAAATGCGCCATATCCCTGCGCCCAAATAAGGTCACCTGTATTGCCATACTTGGCGATAAAAATGTCCCTACTTCCGTTAGATGAAATAAAGTAATTAGAAGTATCTGGATTGAAATCAGGTGTGAAATGGAATTCTCCTCCAACAAAAAGGTTTCCTTGTGAATCAACGCTGGTAGATTCGATAAAAATATTTCCTTCCAGTATGCTTAACCAATTGAAAATGCCACTGGTGTCGAAAGAGGTAATAAATGAGTTTTTGCTATATGTGGCAATGAAAATTGAATCTCCGACTCCTGGATCAAAATCGATGGTGTCGCTTACTGTAAATCCGGTAAGGAAAATATTTCCCTGCCCGTCATACTCCACGGTGCTTGGGCTATCGTAATCCGATCCTCCAATGCTATTGGCCCATATGAGATTTCCATTCTCGTCAAATCTGGAAATAAAAATATCTCCTCCTCCATTTTCTGTAAGATTAAAGCTGGATGTGTCGGGATCAATGTCGATGGTACCTTCAAAGCGCCCTGTTACGTAAATACCGTCAAGCTGGTCTATGTGCATATCAACATCATATGGCCAACTTATTGGACTAATATTTTTTGCCCACATAAAATTACCTTGAGCATTGAGTTTAAGTATAAAGGTTCTAAAACTATTACCAGCAAACAGATAGCTAGTTCCAATTCCAGGATCAAAATCTACCAAGCCATAAAACACCCCAATTAAGTAGACATTGCCAGCACTATCAACTCTAATGGAAGTGGCCTCAACATTACAAAGAGAATCACTTATGCCTTTGGCCCAAATAAGGTTTCCCAGAGAATCGTGTTTGCACACAAACAAATTGGTGTTGCCATTACCGATTAGAAATAAAGGCGTGCTATTGGTACTAAAATTGACCGTGTCCGAAAATAATCCAGCGGTAAACAGATTATCATTTTGATCAATCTCAAATGCATCAACCCGCTCGTAACCATTACCTCCAATGCCAATGGCCCATTCAAAAACTGGAAATTGAGCTTGTGCACTAAAAAAGAACAAAGTTGTAATCATCAGCAGTTTAGCGTGTTTCATAGTCGATAGTTTAGTTAACAAATATAGAAGATATTGTTAAACGATCAAAGCAGTTGATGTTAATAATTGCTATGCGACGCTTAATTTAAATTTCTTAATTTATCGTTAAACAGTTATAAGCATCGTTTATACAAATTATGTTTTGTACCTTGCATTACAATCTAACAATCATAACTATGAAATCGAAACTACTCATCTTCTTAGGCCTCGTTCTATGCAGTCAGTTGATAACGGCACAATCATACGAACTCATTAATCCTGAACGTGCTTCCTTTTTTGTTGATCATTATAGCCAGGAGGTTGTGGCCATTAAGGCTGACACAGCTTATCAAACTCCCGATGGGCTAGTGTCTGAGCTGCATAAAGGTTTTAAAAATGTTAGTAACTGTATTTTACCAATAGAGCCAACTTGGTTTGGTGCTCGTTGTTTAAAGAAAGGTAATTCACTATACACATTCTATAATTATCTGGATGAACCAATTATAATAGACACTAAGGACTCCATTGGTAACTCTTGGCACCTTTACGACAAACCCAGTGGAGCATACTTTTTAGCAACTCTTGATTCTATCGAACCGGAAATTATACTAGGAGCTATTGATACGGTTATGTACATTAGCATACAATATTATTACGACACAGGATTACCGGTATTTAATTTAGCTAACAATATCTCTCTTAGGATTGGGAAATCTAATGGTTTTATAAATACTTTTTTCATGAAGTATTTTCCTAATACAATTAAACATTGCGAATTAATAGGCATGTCCAATCCAGATATTGGTAGCGTTTATCTAAGCCAAAGAGAGATATACGATTTTAATGTAGGTGATATTTTTCATTATACTTATGTTAATACCTCGGCCTATAATGAGCTTCTTGAGAATACATTAACAATAAGAGAGATTATTGATAAACAGTTTTTTAATAATGGAGATTCTGTTGTTTATATTTTCAAAGATTCATTACACAGTTACATTTCGCCTTATTATACTAACGGTGATACTCTATTTTCTAAAACAGAATTAGTTACCCAGAGCTACAGTTTTAAGGAAAATCAAAAGATGTTGCCAAATGGTGCATCCAATATTGACGGGTTTGGTTGGCAATGTTTCTGGAGGTTTTCTGATTATCATGAGCAACGGCGCGTATTAATAATGAACGATACACCATTTGCACAGTATGATGGTGATTCATGCTGGCATATGTTATGCGGACCTGATGTGACAGCATACTATCTAGAAGGCTGTGGTTTGTACAAAAGAGATCTCAATCATGAAGGCTTGACAATATACACTGATCTAGTCTACTATAAAAAAGGGGCCTTTATATGGGGAACCCCAATAGTTATGCCTTTGGCTGTTGACGAAATAAAGCAAGGTACTGCTGAAGTAAAAATCTACCCTAACCCGGTTAAGCGCCAACAAAAATTAAATATAAGAACCAAACATGGCGAATCGTATCAAATAAACATATACAGCTTACACGGACAGCTAATTTACTCCGATGTTAATGAAAGCAATGAAATAGCAATCAATACTACTGATTTATCACGCGGGGTTTATATTATCGAAGCCTTATCCGCCAGACAAAACATCCGACAAAAGATAATTGTGGAATAAATAATGGATTAAAAGGTTATCATCTGAGTTCCCTGGGCTTCTGATTGAATTTGGTGGATGGATAAATAATCTCTAAGTTTAAAACTTATTCTTAATTGAATGCACTAATCTATAACTACTATGTCTAAAGTCATCATGCTACTTGCTTTTTTATTATCAATTAGTTTTTCTGGCTTGGCGCAAGCTGGAGCTAACGACCCTACTTTTAATCCCAATGATATTGGTTTTGGTTCCGGTGATGGCGCCAATAGCTGGGTTAGTAAGATTGCTGAGCAAGCCGATGGAAAAATTATTATTGCAGGTGACTTCACAAGTTATAATGGTACAAGTAAGAATAAGATGGCTCGTTTAAATACAGACGGAACTATTGATACGAGTTTTACCTCGCAAGTAAATGGCCATGTTACTATTCTTGCCATTCAACCAGACGGTAAGATAATTACTGATGGCTATGATAAAATTGTACGATTAAATACCGATGGTAGTTTTGATTTTTCGTTTCACACTATATTACCTTGGGGTGGCTCCTATTTTTATGCTACCCAATTTCAAAACGATGGTAAAATAATTATTGGAGGAGATTTTAACCATTATCAATCTCAATCAATAAATAACATAGCACGACTTAACCCTGATGGCACATTTGACAGCAGCTTTAATCCGGGTACTGGACCAAACAACTCTGTCACTAGTATGGCTTTACAGGACGATGGCAAACTAATTATTAGCGGCCATTTCACCTCCTACAACGGGATAGAGAGAAATCAAATAGCCAGGTTAAATCCGAATGGCAGTCTTGATACTCTATTCAATCCAGGCATTGGGCTTAATGCTGGCCTGTCCGACATTGTTTTGCAGAATGATGGTAAAATTATTATTGCAGGTTTTTTTACTAGCTATAATGGCATACCGTTGAATTATATAACACGTTTAAATACTGATGGAACTTTGGATGGTTCTTTTGATATTGGATCTGGTGCAAATGATTACATAAAGAAGATTCAATTACAAAGCGATGGCAAAATCCTGTTGGGTGGCAAATTTACTAGTTTCAATGGTACTCCCACAAATCGGATTGCACGTTTAAATTCGGATGGCAGTCTTGATACTCTCTTCAATCCAGGCAT
>JBFHES010000293.1:0-5311 GCA_041584015.1 Bacteroidales bacterium | reverse complement strand
TATATGTAATCGTATTGCCTCCCAAATCATCGCATATGAAAAGCAGCTCACTCATGTTTTGTCGGCTGGCATCGCCTACAACACTTAACTTCGAGCTTGCTATTGCGCAGTTATCGCTCGATCCGTTTTCAACATCGCTTAGTTGCAATGTGGCCGCTCCGTTGGCATCTAAATAAAGGGTTTGGTTTTCCGCCACAACAGTTGGACTAATGGTATCCAATACAGTAACCACTGCTACTTTGCTGGTGTTGTTTCCATAATCATCTTCGCCATATAAAGTAACATTATTGGCACCTACCATGCTGCAATCAAAAATCGACTGTGAAATTGTTAAAACGGACAGGTTACAATTATCGCTGCTACCATTGTCTATATCGCCCACCGTGATAGTCGCAGCTCCAGTGGCATCAAGGTAAATGCTTACATCCTGTGAAACCAGTACTGGAGAAATGGTGTCGAAAACGGTAACTTTTGCTTGAATTATGCTTTCGTTTCCGCTGACATCTACTGCAGAAAGGGCAACTTGGTTAGCTCCAATATTAGAGCAATTGAAAGTTGTTTTACTCAATGAGTAAGATGTGATTCCACAATTATCTGAGCTACCATTATCAACATCGCTCGCCTGTATAGTTGCCTGGCCTGTAGCATCGAGATAGACATTAATATCTTGCTTCGACATTGTTGGGCTAATGGTATCGAGAACAGTTATGGCATAAGCTACTCTGTGTGTATTCCCACTTGCATCAGATGCTCTGTAAACAATTGAATTAGCTCCAAGCTGACTGCAATCGAAACTAAGCTGGGTTGAAAATTGTGCGTTAGCATTTGATGCTAATCTGATTCCGGTGCTTGTGATTCCACAATTATCTGTCGATCCATTTTCAACATCTGAAGCCTGTACAGAAACAGTTCCGTTGGCATCCAGATAAACGGTAAGATTATGACCAAGTGTTGCCGGACTTATGGTGTCAAGCACCGCTACTGTAGCCTGACAATAATCTGTGTTAGAAGAATTATCAGTGGCTGACAACACAACATTCTGTGTTCCGATATGAGTACAGTCGAAGTTGATGGTAGCGCTATTTTGTTGGTTCGCATCACCCTCTAAGGAGATGTCGATACTTTGTAGCTCGCAATTATCTGAGGTGCCATTGTTAATTTCAGCAACACTTACAGATGCAGTTCCACTGGCATCGAGATAAACAGTTTGATTGCTACAAACTGCTACTGGTGTGATAGTGTCTGAAACAGTAATATTGCTGCTAAGCGAATCGCGATTTCCGCTTGCATCTTCTACATAAAGCATAATTGAATAGGAACCCAGTTTCGTGCAATCAAACATTAAACTACTTTGATGTTGCATATCGTTATCGCCTACAATTGACAATTGGTATGAAGTGATTGTACAATTATCGCTTGATGCGGCACCTACTTCTGTAGCAGTTAGTGTTAACTGACCAGCAGCATCAACATAAAAAACAGAACCAGCGAAATCGGCCAATGGATTCTTCTTATCTGATACAGTAATGTTGGCAGTACAACCGGATGTATTTCCTGAGGCATCTTCAAGTTCAAGTTCAACAACATAAGGTCCCGTGTTGTTACAGTCGAAAGTGATACTATCTACGTCTTGTAAACTTAAATCGCCCTGAACTGATATCTTGCGTGATACAATGCCGCAATTGTCAAAATCGTTGGCGATTAACATGCTTGCATCCAATACAAATTCACCATTTGCATTAAGTTCAAAATCTTGATCCATGCAAGTAACATCAGGGGCAATTGTATCAAGAACTGTAAGGGACTTGGTTTGATTATCAGAATTACCATTTGAATCGTAAACGGTAAATACAAGCGAGTGAGTTCCAATATGGTTAGCATTCAGGCTTAGCTGATTAACATTTTGCTGACTCTGATCACCAATCAACGAAAGCGTTTCATTAGTAATACCACAATCATCCGTCGATCCGGTATCCATGTCACTGGCTAACAATGTTGCAGCTCCATTAATATCCAGATACAAAATCGTGTCCATTGAAACTGCTACCGGAGCGTATTGATCGTAACAACTGAACTCATAACAGCCAAGATCTATGGTGTCGTTAACAATCCGGAGCTCACCATCTAAATCATAAGCCCCAATGCCCATTCCTGTAGTATCAGAAACTCCAGCATCAATAGCATCTGAACTTCCCATTAAACGATAATTAATGGCTTGCCCGTTTGAAGTTAGCTCATAGCAACCTGCGCTATCGCTTGGATTAATAAAATCTGCAGCACCAATAATTGAACCCGTAAGGTCAATATTCCTGACATTGGTGGTATCTTCAAAAAGATTATTGCTAAAAATTAGGTTGATACCTTGTTTGAAGTAAATATCGCTGGTGTTACCATATTGCGCCATTACATACTCATTAACAGGAGGCCTTGATTCATTTCCTGAGAACACATTATGGCTCAAGGTAATATTATCGGTCTCGCCTGACCAGACAGAGTAAATGGAAGAATAAACCGCACCGGAATAGGTATTAGCCTTATTGTTAGCAAAGGTATTTCCAACAATCATTATTTCATCAAAGGTAGAAATTGCAATACAGGCACCACTGGCTGCTTCGTTATTGGCAAACAGATTGTTTCTAATTTCGAAAGGAGATTGATTAAGGTAAATTGCGCCACCTATACTTCCGTTTTTATTGAAAGTAAATTCATTGTTATAAGCCTCGCCGGTACTCTGTTTAATATAAAGGCCACCACCATAATATGAACCTCCGTCTGATCTATAAGCTTTGGTAAAAATGTTATGATGAACAGAAACATCACTATCCAATGCATACAATCCACCACCTTGATATCGAGCAACGTTTTCGGTAAAAATATTATGATGTAGTTCAAGTGTTGAACTTTCAGCATAGATGCATGCACCGTAAAACCCTTTACATCCGATAAATTTATTATTGCTAATGCTAAGACTGGTATAGGAAATATTTATTGCTCCCTGATAGGAATATACATTTTTAAATGTGCAATGCTCTATTTCGATATCGTCTTTGGTGCCAATCCTTAATGCTCCTTCCCGATAAAAGCCTGTTGAATTAGAACTTGGTATGTAATCTTTTTGATTCTCAAAATGACAATATCTAATAACTGTTGACCCAGGAGAAAGCTGACCATTAACATATCCGTTGTAAAAAGAAATATCGCGCCAGCCATTAATCGTATCTGCACCTATAAAATAAATAGAATCTGTAACGGTTCCTTCGGCAACCAATTCTCCGACCACCCTAAGGCTACCTTTCCTGCCAAAAATCACCTCTGTTCCTGGTTCAATAGTTAATGTTGCCCCGGCATCTACAGTAACCCGACAATCCACAATCACTTGTCCGGACCAAGTTGAATCCACATCAATAGTTCCACCATAGGTATCCGGATGTTCATAACAACCAATATCATAATTACATGCAGTTAGACGCGGATTTCCATTAATATCCTCTGCAGGGAAACTCACATCGTAATATGATGTTGGTTCGCTTCCTTCTATTGCCGGAGAAAAACGAATCACATCATAGTTTGGTTCCAGGCCATCGACAGTTACTGCACTGTCCCCTGAGGTAGTTGTTGGATTAATAAACCCCGGATCCTTTTTTATTACATTAGTGTACTCCCAATATTTTGATTCAAAATAAGAATGGGTTGCGGTAGGTCCGGATTGACTAAAGTCATAATCTTGGATGAGTACATTTCTAAATCTCATAGTAGTACTTGACTCACTACTCCAGCCATAATTTGTCCAATTCCTATAATAATAAACCTGGTTACTGATACTGTCCCCTGCGGTGTTACCCCATAATATACAATCGTTTAGCGAAATATCGCTCCTATCGCAATAAACACCACCTCCCGAGCCATAAGCCTTATTGTATGCAAAAGTATTAGCCAAATATTTCAGGTCTACTTTGTATGAATGATTTACAGCCCCACCATCATCAGCGGCAAAATTATTGGCGAACAAACTATTGATTAGCTTAGTAGTTCCCCAATTAGATGGTGAATAGGTAATTGAAATAGCGCCACCATCCCTATCTGTACTATTCTTTAAAAACTTACAATTCAGGATATATCCGGCATAACCCGTTGCGTAAATGGCACCCCCATCAGTACTATTATACGAAGTAGCAGTAGCATGTGCCGTGTTGCCTTCAAACAAGGTATTCTCTATCCGCGAATAACTACATGAACGCAAATAAATTGCTCCGGCAGGGCCTCCAATTGCCTTATTATTCAAGAACTCACTACTATCAATTCGAACATAAGAGTCCCAGACTAAAACTGCACCACCATAAACTGCCTTATTATCGCTAAATGTACAATTATAAACTTCCAGACGACCATCACGCACTCCAAGCGCACCTCCATTATTGATGTTCAAAGATGTATCTGAACCATTCTCATAAAATCGGCAATTATACAGTACGAGATTTGCATCCTCGCAAAATACTGCACCACCGTATAATCCGGAATTGGCAGTAAAGGAACAGTGACTGATCCGTACCTTATCAAACTCCTTAACATAAAATGCTCCCCCCGAAGGACGGTACTGTGTTGCCCAATCCGAAGACTGATGGTTTTTGTAGGTTCGTTCTAAATGACAATATTCCAGAATAGTTGAGTCATTGTCATTCATTGCCCCAAAATCAGGTGACACAATAGAGTCTAATATGGTATAAGTAAAACTTCCATATTCTGACTGATCTGTACCATTATCAATGAAGATTCCTCCCCAAACCGAATCCTGAACGGCTGTAAACACAATGCTGTCGTTTACATTTCCAAGCGCTTTCAGGTATCCCGAAACTTTCAGTTTATAATTCCCCTGAAATTGGACTGTTACCCCGGGTTGAATAATCAGGCTGTCACTATCCTGAATCCAGAGATGTCCGTTCACAAGGTAAGGTGAGTTTTGCGCGGTCCAGGTTCCATTAACAAAACCTGAAACATTGGTTTGCGCATTTAAGCTATAGGCATGCAATAAAATTACAAATACTATTAGTAGTTTACTAAATCTACTCATTTTAAAAATCTTAATTAATCGGTTTTAAAATCACTTTGTGCATTAATGATTAGTTGCTGACAGCTAGGTTTATTGAAAAGTTTTTTTACTTTTTCTTACTCTTTTTTTCAACCTTCAAGCAACATACTATCCTGTAAAGAATTAAGACTTCTTCAATTCGTAATGCTTTAGCATATAGAAATGATCAATTGCTTACTCAGCATGCATTCCTTCGCTAATCAATTTTAAAGATTAAATTGAAGT
>JBFHES010000292.1:0-5343 GCA_041584015.1 Bacteroidales bacterium | reverse complement strand
TCATGTTATCATTTTGAATTAGTAAGGAACGCATTGCCCATTTGGCCTTATTGCCATTTATCGCCGGATAGTGTTGTTGCCAATCAACGTTGCCTAATCCGCAAAACATATCGCTGCCTTTGGTAATTAATGTGCCTGTTTCCAGAAGATGAATTTGCATGATGTAAATTTACTCATAAAGTTGAATGCTACATCGATAAAAAGTGAATCAAAAAAATCCATATAAATGATATAGCATTTTAAATCTTACCTTTGTTTATCTGAATAGAAAACACATGAAGGTACATTTGATAGCAACTGGTGGTGCGGTTATGCACAATATGGCACTTGCCTTACACGACAAAGGTTTTACGGTAACCGGATCTGATGATGAGATTTTCGATCCTGCTAAATCGAGGTTAGAAACGGCTGGTATTTTGCCGGAAAAATGGGGCTGGTTTCCTGAGAAGATCACAGAGGATATTGACATTGTGATATTGGGAATGCATGCGAGAAAGGATAATCCCGAGTTGCTAAAGGCACAAGAGCTTGGATTAACCATCTACTCTTTTCCAGAGTACTTGTATGAAAACTGCAAAGACAAAACCCGCGTGGTTATTGGCGGTAGTCATGGTAAAACCACCATCACATCAATGATCATGCATGTGCTTTATTCCTTAAACATGAAATTTGATTACATGGTGGGAGCGCAAATTGAAGGCTTCGATAAAATGGTAAAATTGAGCCACGATGCTGAGATTGCCATTTTTGAAGGAGATGAATACCTTTCCTCTCCATTGGATTTGCGTCCTAAATTCCATTTATACAAACCGCACATTGCGCTGTTAAGTGGTGTAGCCTGGGATCATATTAATGTATTTCCAACCTTTGAAAATTATGTTGAACAGTTCAGCATTTTTGCTGACAAGATTGAACCCAAGGGTAAGCTGATTTATTTTGAGGGTGATGAGCATTTAAAGAAAATTGCCGGGGAGCTTAGAGACGATGTTGAAGCTTTTCCATATCATACGCATCCAAATGTGTTGGAAGATGGGAAAACAAGCCTGTTTGCCAATGGTAAGTTGTATCCGCTGCAGGTATTTGGTCAGCATAATTTACAAAACATCAACGGAGCCAGATTGGTTTGTAATCAGCTAGGCATAAGCGATGATGAGTTTTATAATGCAATGATGCAGTTTGGCGGAGCAGCAAAACGGCTTCAGTTATTAAAAGAAAATAATACGGCCAGAGTATATCTCGATTTTGCCCATTCTCCATCGAAGCTGAAGGCTACAACCCAAGCGGTTAAAGAGCAATTTCCTGAGCGCGAATTAGTGGCTTGTATGGAGCTGCATACCTTTAGTTCTTTAAACGAAGAATTTTTGCAATTATACGAGAACAGTATGATAATGGCCGATAGAGCGGTTGTGTATTTCGATAAAAAAGTGTTGGCACATAAAAAGCTGAAGGACATTTCAGCGGAGCAGGTGCAAGCAGCCTTTGCAAGTAAAAATGTAACTGTAATGACAGACGCTAAACAATTTCGTGATTTTGTAAATGGCCTTGAAATGGAAAACCAAAACCTACTTTTAATGAGTTCGGGAAACTTCTCAGGAATCGATTTTAAAGAACTTGCTAATAATTTGATAGCCTAATTAGTGGAGAGAAAAAAGAAAGATCTTACAAAACAGCAGGCACTCGATCGTTTGATGTGGATTTGCAGTCGCGGCGAGAAATGTCGCTCCGACCTTAAAAAGAAGCTCAAGGATTGGAACGTGCCTGTAGATTATTGGGATGAACTTTTAAAGCAGCTCGAGCATGAGCGATTTCTGGACGAGGAACGCTACACTAACTTTTATGTGCGCGATAAAATAAGGTTTAATAAATGGGGGCGTGGTAAAGTTAGGTTTCAACTAAAAATGAAACAACTACCGGAGGACTTGGTGAATGATGTGTTGCTGGCTTTTGATGATGAAGAGTATTGCGAGTTGGTTGAAGCTGAGGTGCGGCAAAAGCATCGGAAAACAAAGGGTGCCAATAAGTGGGAGATAAAATCGAAACTCTTACGTTTTGCGCAGTCGAGAGGATATGAGTACGATCTGGTAAATACTATTTTGGATAAAATAAATAAAGAGGAAGAATAGTCGTTCATAGATTGTTCTCAAATTATATTGACAAATTTCTAATGAAGATTGCAAAGTTCATCCTATTTTTATTCATCGTACAATTTGCCGGCAAGTTGTATGCACAAACCTTCACTTCGTCTAATCTGCCCATCGCTATCATTCAAACAAATGGGCAAACTATTCCCGATGAACCTGGAATTACTGCCGATATGGGAATTATTTTCAATGGCGTTGGTCAGTTAAATTATTTGAGCGATCCGGTAAATGATTATAATGGTAAAATATTTATCGAGTTACGTGGCTCCTCATCTCAGGGTTTTCCTAAAAAATCATATGGTTTCGAAACCCGTGACATCCTGGGAAATAATAACAATGTTGAGTTAATTGGTATGCCGGCCGAGAATGACTGGATTTTATATGGACCCTATAGTGACAAAACACTCATGCGAAATGTGCTTACCTATAAGCTGGGTAGAGATTTGGGGCACTATGCGCCAAGAACCAGATTATGCGAATTGTTGCTTGACGGAGAGTACATGGGCTTGTACGTCCTTATGGAGAAGATTAAGCGTGATGATAACCGTGTTGATATTGCCAAGCTAAATCCAACGGATACGGCTGGTGATCAATTAACCGGAGGTTATATTGTTAAGATTGACAAGTACACAGCTGGTGGCGCTGGCTGGACTTCGCCTTATACTCCTTATGCAGGTGCCTGGCAAACCACAAGCTTTCAATTTCATCATCCCGATGAAAATGATTTGGTGGCAACGCAAACCAGCTATATTGAAAACTATATTACTGAATTTGAAACGGCACTGAGAAGTCCCGCCTATCAAAATCCACAAATTGGCTACAGAAAATATATTAATGTACAATCGTTCATCGATTATTTATTAATTAATGAGCTAACCCGTAATGTTGACGGGTATAGATTGAGTACATTTTTGTATAAAGACCGCGACAGTATCGACAGTCAAATTCACATGGGGCCGTTATGGGATTTTAACCTGGGGCTTGGAAATGCAAATTATTGTGAGGGTGGACAAACGGATGGTTTTGCCTTTAATTTTAACAATGTATGCGGGGGCGATAATAATCAAATCCCATTTTGGTGGGATCGGCTAATGCAGGATACCATGTTTACCGGTGAGTTAAAATGCAGGTGGGAGCAATTGCGTGAGAACAAGTTACATGCCGATACCATTGTGAATTACATGTATGCGCTTGCCGATACTATTGAAGAAGCACAGCAGCGGAATTTTACCAGATGGCCAGTGTTAGGCACCTACATTTGGCCAAACACCTTTATTGGTAACACTTATGCTGAGGAGTTGAATTATTTACGATTATGGACCATGGAGCGGCTAAGCTGGTTAGATAATAACTTGCCAGGAACTTGTCATCTGCCACCATTGGATGTTCTCGCATTTACAGCACCTATGATTTCTGTATTTCCAAATCCTGCTGAAGATTATGTAATTGTGAAGCTTGAGGGCCAGAAAGAGTCAATAAGCAAAGTTGAACTGTTAAATTTGCTTGGTGAGCCTATTGATGTTGCAATTGATAATTTGAGCACGACAGAATTGAAGATATCTTTGACCGGCAGCGAGCTTGGAGCAGGCATTTACCTGATAAAAGTGCAGACAAGTAGTATGCAGGTCTTAGGTGCAAAAATTGTGAAAAAGTAAGTTGGTTTTTCATAGCCTTCGCGTTGAAGGTGTTATTGATAAGTATTATTGTTTGCAATTTATATGTATCTTTAGGCTACAAACGCAGACAATAAAACTATTCCCATGCTAGTCAAAACTTTCGGCAGTGCTGTACAAGGTATCGATGCTACCATTATCACCATTGAAGTAAATGTATCCAAAGGGATTAATTTTCATTTGGTGGGATTACCCGATAGTGCGGTAAAAGAATCGCAACAACGCATCACCTCTGCATTGCTGGAGAATGATTACAACATGCCGGGTAAAAAGATTGTCATAAATATGGCACCGGCTGATATTCGGAAGGAAGGATCTGCTTACGATTTGCCTTTGGCTGTGGGTATTATGGCAGCATCGGATCAAATAGATGCAAGCATTCTGGAGAAGTACGTAATTATGGGAGAGCTTTCGCTTGATGGTAGTTTGCAGCCCATTAAAGGTGTGTTGCCTATTGCAATTCAGGCTCGGGAGGAAGGGTTTGAAGGTTTTATTCTACCACAACAAAACGTACGTGAGGCAGCGGTTGTAAATAAACTTAAAGTTTATGGTGTTGAGAATATACGTGAGGTGGTTGAATTTTTAAATGGCAAAACGCAAATTGAACCAACCGTTATCGATACGCGAAAAGAATTTTACAGCAACATCAATAACCTGGAAATTGATTTTGCTGATGTGAAGGGGCAGGAGAATGTGAAGCGGGCTTTGGAGATTTCTGCAGCCGGCGGACATAACATCATAATGATTGGACCGCCCGGCGCCGGGAAAACCATGTTGGCTAAACGATTGCCAGGAATTATTCCTCCGCTAACTTTACAAGAGGCGCTGGAAACAACCAAGATTCATTCGGTGGCTGGTAAGATCTCCAAAGAAACTTCCTTAATGACAAGCCGTCCGTTTAGATCGCCTCATCATACAATATCCGATGTGGCATTGGTTGGAGGGGGGCAATTCCCTCAACCGGGAGAAATCTCTTTGGCGCATAATGGGGTTCTGTTTTTAGATGAATTGCCTGAATTTAAACGAACTGTTCTGGAGGTAATGCGACAGCCGCTCGAAGACCGTTTGATCACCATTAGCCGGGCTAAGTTTTCAGTTGAATATCCTGCCAGTTTCATGTTGGTGGCATCAATGAATCCGTGTCCGTGTGGTTATTACAATCATCCGGAAAAAGCATGTGTTTGTTCTGGAGGTGTTGTGCAGAAATACCTGAATAAAATATCAGGCCCTCTGCTCGACCGCATTGATATTCACATTGAGGTGGTTCCTGTTTCGTTTAGCAAGTTGAGCGAGCTGCAAAGCTCAGAGGCTAGCGAAAAGATACGAGTGAGGGTAATGGAAACCCGAAAAGTGCAGCAGGAGCGTTTTAAGGAAAATGATGAAGTGTATTGCAATGCCCAAATGAGTTCGAAGCTCTTGCGCAAATACTGCGAGATAGACAAAGCCGGTCAGGCACTCTTAAAAACAGCCATGGAAAAAATTGGCTTATCAGCCAGAGCCTATGATCGTATTCTTAAAGTTTCGCGCAC
>JBFHES010000291.1:0-5367 GCA_041584015.1 Bacteroidales bacterium | reverse complement strand
GTTTGTTTATAAGTTATACATGAGGTCATGCGCGATTGTTAAATCAAAGAGCTGGACACCTTGGCCTCATCCTATGAACCAAAAAACAAGCTTGAAATGGCCGTTAAAAATTGTTTTCTGTCTGAGCGCTTTGAGGAACGAAAAGAGCGAGTTTAAAACAATTTAGGTCATCAAGCGTAGCTTTTTTGAGTGAAGAGGGTGCAGCCTTGATCTTTTTGCTTCGTTTTTGGATTAAGCCAAAAATGAAGTCGGGTTTGGGCGAAGCGCCAATGGTTCTATTCATTCGTAATTGAATATTCCATGTTCAATATTTAATATGCTCATTGTTTGAAGAGATTCCTGATCAAGTCAGGAATGATGGTGCGGATAGGGTTTGATCAAGAACCAACCGTGAGGACATGCGCGACAGCGTCATTGCGCGATGGCCGGATCAAAGAGCGGGACTTCAGGACATCCGTTTATGAGCCAATATAATGATGTTGGGATGTGACGAAGCGCCTGGGTGATCTGTCGTGCCGCGTTCCGATTTTTGAAACAAAGTCATACTACCTTCTTACTAAGCTAGAAGGCTGGTGTGGATAAATCTATTTCTTATAATAATGTGCTCTCTGCAAAAGTCAAATATATGCTAATCCCGTTCGCTCCATAGGTGAGAGGCCTTATTAAAGATGATATAGCGAGGACGCTATGCCGAACTGAGGCTCGTAACCTATACCTTACAACTGACTTCCAATTATTCATTTGTCCCAAGTACTATTAACAGCCGTTCTACTCGTCGACCCATCATAGATACACAGCTTACTGATTATTGTCCAATATCCACTGTTAACTGACATACGGCACCCAACAACACCTCCCAGTTCACTGCTTACTGCTCACTGCTTACTGCTCATTGATAACTGTTAACTGATTATTGATAACTGATCACTGAGATTCAGTCATCAAACATACCTCGAACTAGTGAATGATTGCTGCTTCCTAATTGCTTCTGGCTCTTCTGAAGACAATGTTGGTAAAGGCTTTCCAGAAATATTTCCAGTCGGTAAGGAAAGGACTTTTCTCATGGGCTTCTAAGTACTTCATCTCCGAGGCCATAATCTCTTCCAGCGTTTTAGGTAGGTCAACATAGAATGGGGGCACCAAACCCGGTTTGCACTTGATTCTTTTTTCCTGCAGTTCTTTGGTGTACAGACTAAAATAGTGCTTGCTTAATGGGCGAACACCAACCAACTTCATGTTACCTCGCAACAGGTTGAATAGCATGGGCAGTTCATCCAGCCATAGTTTACGCATCATTTTACCCATCGAAGAAACTCTGAAGTCATCCTTAAACTTACCACCTTCCTGCAGGTCGTTATGCTTATGCACGTATTCCTGTAAGTATTCTGAATACGGATGCATTGTTCTTAACTTGAACACATTAAATACAACTCCGTCCTTGCCAACTCTTTTTAATCTAATGAGCGGTCCATAGGTTGCCGTATAATCGAAAGCAGGCTCTTTTACTTTTTTAAAAACAAAAACATATGAGCCATTTGGGTATCCGTCTTCTACATACTCAAAACCACATGAATACAAGCGCCCCATTATTTCACTCCGCGTAATCACTCTATTGATCCCTTTGGTCATGAAAAAGTAGAGACCTTTTGTTAATGCAAATTTTGGGAAGATTCTTTTAACAATAAAGTCTGAGCTATAAAGGATGAAATTGATAAATGGTGGGTATTTCTCACGAAATCTCTCTTTACGCATGTTTTTCGTTTCTGCAAATCCAATAAACAAACCACCCATCGGGATTTTTGCATTTACCGATTCGAAAAACTTATTCATGTAGCGTATGTCGTTGATCTTGTGTAAGTCTACGATGTTGTCGTAGGCTCCGTTTGGTTGGTTGTCAATGTTAAACCTGGTAGTTGTGCTTACAACAAAGGTGCGTTCATCATCGATATTCACATATCGATTCATGAAATCAAATGCCGCTTTACCGGACTCCCTGAGTATAACTTCCTTCATATTAGCCTAACGTCGTAACCTTTCTAGCCACAAAGATAGTAGAACCCTCAGATTGACGAAGGTTATTAGAACTTTTTTTAAACCCACTCTTTATTTGATCGCCTGAAGTAAACTTTTGAGAAGCTTGATCTGTTTCGGGCCGAATTTATACTATCTTGCAGTATTGATCAATTCGTAATGTCCACTCATCTTCACATAGACATTTATACAAAATCGGAGCAATTAGTCAGGTGCAACGATTGGTTCTTGAATAGAGAACATTCCTTCTTTTACCAGTCACTTGCGTACTTTAAAATGCTTGTAAATGTTCCGGGTTACAAACCGTTGATGATTGTTGCATCTAGTAATAATAAAATTGTTGGGAGCTTAATGGGCGTTAGTATAAGTGAACACTTTACCTTCTTTTCAGGAATCACTTCCCGCTTTCTCCTTTTTTTTCCACCATTGATTGATTCAAACGATACAGAAGCATTAAGCGTCTTAAATAGTATGATGCTTGTTTTGTTGCGAAAGACTAAAAGAAGTAATGTGTATCATGAGATCCGAAATGCTTCGCTTGTTGACGGGTACAAGAAATTGCTGGCAATGCATGGTTTTGAATACCAGGATCATTTAAATCAGCTGGTAAGTTTGGAAGATGAAAAGGACCTTTGGGCTGGATTAAATGCAGGGAAAAGAAAGCAAGTGCAGCGAAGCTATAGCGCAGGAATGAAGGTGGAAGATTTGAGAAGCGAAGTTGATTTAGCAAAGTTTTACAAATTATTATCTAACCATTACCAGTACAAGGTTAAAAAGCCTTTGCCACCTTATGAATATTTTCAATCATTTGCTACCTTGGCTGCAGATAATCAGAATGGATTTTTATTAATTGCCAAATACAAAGATGAGGTAATAGGAGGAATTGTTTGTCCCACAGATTCCGATCGGGCTTATGAGCTGTACATCACTGGTGCCGATAAGAGCGCAAATGCGCATCAGCTATATCCGTCGGTGTGTCTTACCTGGGAAGCCATGAAAAGAAGTACGGAGCTTGGATTGACCTATTTTGATTTCATGGGGACAGGAAAACCTAATGTGCCATATGGTGTGCGTAGGTTTAAAAAACAGTTTGGAGGTGAAGAAATTAAACCTGGACGATTTACACGCATCAATAAGCCTGTTGTTTATTACCTTGCAAGTAGATTATTCCCTTTGTATCAGTATTTAAGATTGTTGAAATAGATGAAACTTATAATGAAAGATGGGTTTAAGGATTTTCTCAAGCGTCATAAAGTAATTCTTGATGTGGTTTTATTCGTGGTAATAATCATGAGCTTTCATTACACGTACCGTCACTTTGCTCCGGTTTTTACTAAATGGCAAAGTTATCAGATGATCTCAGGATGGTTGGTTGATCGTGTTTTTTTTGAATCGAAATGGTTCATTCAGACCTTCCTTTATGACGTGACTGTTGATGGACGAACCATGTGGTTTCCTAATGAAGGTTATATAACTATTTCAGGTGGTTGTTCGGGCTTGAAATTGTTTTATCAATACGCTGTTCTGTTACTGCTTTTCCCAGGGCCATGGAAGCATAAGTTATGGTTCATTCCTTTAGGTGTACTCATCATGCATGCAACCAATCTCTTTCGAATAGTTAGTCTTTCTGTAATTTTGATGAACTGGCCACAGTATTGGGATTTTAGTCATGACTGGATTCTTCGTCCATTTTTTTACGTGGTAATTTTTGGTCTATGGATGATATGGAATGATAAGATTCGCAGAAACTAATTTTAATGAACGACAAGCTCCTACCAATTCAATACGGAAAAGTTATCTTTGTTCTACCCAATGTTCTCAAATTAAAATAAGAATCGTTTGCAATTAAAGCCAATCATAAAAAAAAGTACAAGAAGCGTAGTGTTGATTAGTCTATTGATACTAGCGATGAATGCGGCAATGGGGCAGTCGCATCAATCGGTATTTGGTTTTGGCGGTACAGTGGAAACTCCCAATGCCTATTTTCATCCCGACCGTACTTTGTATGCTGGCTTAGTTTACCGGCCTCAGGAATATGCTATTCTTCCATTCAAGCAGGAGGCGGTTGATGAATGGCATTATAATGTTGGCCTGATGTTTTTGCCGTTTATGGAAGTTACGGCTACAGTTATCCGACCCACGAACATTGATGATGTTCCTTGGGGTATCGGAGACAGAAGCTATAAAATGCGGTTGCGAATTCTTAAAGAACAAAAAAACAGGCCGGCTATCGCAATTGGAGTTCATGATGCCTTCGCTGCCAATACCTATCAAGGTGCTTTGTATGCGGTTTTATCAAAGTCTGTCATTAGCGGAAGCGAACTGCATGTGCATGTTCATCTGGGTTATGGTCTGGATGTTGAGAGTGAGTTTGTTCGATCCTTGGATATTTTCAAGTATGGCAATACCAGCGCTCAAACGGGGCATCTGAATGGTTTATTTGGAGGGCTTAATCTAATGTATAAAGGATTTGACGTGAAATTAAAATGGGATACGGAGAAGGTTAATGCTTGTTTGTCTTACCTGTTGATGGATCGTATTCATGTGCATGTTTCCAGCCTTGGTCTCCAGGAGTTTTCCTTTGGAGCAGGATTCCAGTATCCGTTTGGAAATTAAATACGATAGCCTAAAGTAGCAAGGTTTAAAGTCCGGTCCATGGAGTCATTTGAAATAAAGGTGGACGGGCAACTAATTTTCGATAGTAATTTGTTTATTTGGCTATCGCCAAAACGAACCAAAAACCCATCACTGATACGATAACTAAGGTAGTTAGGCTAAATAATATAGAATAATTACAGTTAATCACGGCACTCCCTCGGCCTCATCCTATGAGCTAAAATAATCTCATTGGGATTATTCATTCGTAATTGAATATTTCATGTTCGACAATTAATATGTTACATATTTGAAGAGATTCCTGATCAGATCAGGAATGATGGAGCGGGTAGGATTTGTTGAGAAGCTATACATGAGGTCGTGCGCGATTGTTAAATCCAAGAGCGGGACTCCTTGGCCTCATCCTATGATCCAAAAAACAAGCATGAAATGGCCGTTAAAAATTGTTTTCTGTCTGAGCGCTTTGAGGAACGAGAAGAGCGAGTTTAAAACAATTTAGGTCATCAAGCGTAGCTTTTTTGCGAGAAGAGAGTGGAGCCTTGATCTTTTTGCTTCGTTTTTGGATCAAGCCAAAAATGAAGTCGGGTTTGGGCGAAGCGCCAATGGATCTATTCAATCGTAATTGAACGTTTTATGTTCGATATTACTATGCTCATTATTTGATGAGATTCCTGATCAAGTCAGGAATGAGGGAGCGGGTAGGATTTGTTGAGAAGCTAT
>JBFHES010000290.1:0-5402 GCA_041584015.1 Bacteroidales bacterium | reverse complement strand
TTGCGATTCGTAATCCTTTAAGATTTCCGGAATCTGCTCGGTTGAAACATGTCCGTACGTGATATTATTGATTTGTACAACCGGCGCAATGGTGCAACACCCAAGGCAACTCACCTCAGATACGGTGTAATTTCCTGTGGCATCTGTATCCTCATTTTCACCTAACTTGAACTCTCTACGACATGCCTCGTGTACCAAGCCAGCACCTTTCACATGACAAGCTGTTCCAACGCATACTTTAATCATGTTCTCACCAACAGGCTCCATTCTGAACTGCGAATAGAAACTCGCTACACCGGTAATCTCCGCGGGAGTAATATCGGTTTGTTCGCAAACTTCCTGCAAAGCTTCCTTTGGCAAATAATTATGCTCAGTCTGAATAGCTTGCAGAATTGGAATTACAGCTTTCTTTTCGGTTCCGGTAAGCTGAATTATTTGAGTGATATGTTGTTTGTAATCTATCAATTTTTTAAATATTTCTCGCAAAGGCGCAGAGGCGCAAAGTTTTATAAATTATTTACAATTCGAGTAATTCCATTCTTTATTAATACTTCATTGAAATTAATAAGTAAACCCAGTTTAATTCCAGTTAATTTCAGATAAGTAAGCAATTGTTTAGGATGTACTGGAGCAATTAGTTCAACTGATTTTATTTCAATAATGACTTTGTTCTCCACGATAATATCAGCACGAAAGCCGAACTCTAATTTTTCATCATTCCAAACCACAGGAATTCCTTTTTGTTGTTCAACTTTTAAACCAGCCTTGATTAATTCGTACGAAAGAATTTTCTCATAAACCGATTCAAGCAAACCAGGTCCAAGTCGACGATGAATCATTAAGGCGCGATCCACAATTATTTTTGATATTTCGTTTTCCGTCATAATCTTTTGTTTCTCGCAAAGGCGCAGAGGCGCATAGTTTTAGTTCAATATTTTCTTTGCGACTTAGTGCCTTTGCGAGAGTCTTTCTTTTTTTTGCCTTTGCGAAAGATTTTCTCTTCCTAGTATTGTGAGAATACTTATTCTATCCCATATAAATACTTATCCGTTCTTAAATAAATAGCTCCATCCATAAAGGCTGGAGTTGTAAATAATGGTTCTTTCATTTCAGGTTCAGCAATTAGCTTGAACGTTTTATTCACTTCAATTATATGCATGATTCCATCCATATCGGCAGCAAAAAGTTTCCCGTCTGCTACGATTGGTGAACTATAAAAGCCATTAGAATATTCTTGCTCCCAATATTTCTCTCCGGTAAGCGCATCGTAACACACAAGCACCCCATAAGACGTTGCAATAAACAACAAACTATCCGAAACCACTGGGCTTGATACTTCTGGTAGATATTCGTCATCATCCCATTCTACCTGATAATTATTGGCTGTATTAATGCAAACTAGTTTGGCGTATTCGTTTGCTGCGTATATCATCCCGTATGCATAAGCTGGTGATGGACCAACTTCGCCCATCATGTAGTCCACTTTCCACAGTTCTTCGCCTGTTTCAATATCATATCCAGCTACAATCGGGGTTGATGCAAGTACCAATTGATACTTTCCGTTTACCTCCGCCAAAATAGGTGAAGCCCAGGATATGCGGGACTTTCGTTTTACTTGCCAGATAAAATCGCCTGTCACAATATTCATTGCGAATATCTTTCCTCCCTTGTTGGAGTCGAACTGCACAAATAATTTTTCTTTCCAGGATATGAGTGATGAGCTGTGCCCGTAATGATTATCTGGCACTCCCAGATTCTTCGACCAAATCTCATTTCCGTCCATATCGAAGGTTATGATATCACCATTTCCATAAATCACAGAAACCCGTTGTCCATCGCAATTTATACTTGGCGCGGATAAGCCGGTGTCGTCAGTTGTTTCAGGCTGATCTGTTGGTGAACCCGGAACTTTGTCTACAGCTTTAGTCCAAAGCAAGTCTCCGGTATTCCGGTCGTAGCAAAATACATCACGACTGGTTTTATCACCTCCAGCCACAAACAATTTATTATCCCAGATTACTGGTGAGTTATACCCGTGTTTCGGAACTTCAACTTTCCATTTGATATTAGTTCCTGCTGTAACATCCCAATTGGTTGGTGTGTTTTTATGAAATGAAACGCCATTGCCCAAAGGTCCTCGGAAAGTCGCAAATTGCTTCTTCAAATCACTCAACGTTGGGAATACAACCGGATCCGATTTTTCCTCTATCATCGGCTCTGGTTTCTTTTCAATGACCTTCTCCTCAACAATCGCAACCTCTTCTATTACAGCTTTTGTCGTGTCAATCACTTCTGGTATTTTATCTTTCTTTTCAATTACTTCAGCAGGTTCTTCTTCCAGTACAATTACTTCAATTTCGTCATCCTGTTTATTTTGAATCTGAGCCAGTTGTTCCGACTCATAAACCTCAAAATGATTGAACGAAGAATAAGATGCCAAAAGTGCTAAACCTAAAACAAGCACACCGCCTGCAGTAATCCATCCCGCAGACATCATTCTCTCCTTTTGAATACTTTCAACTTTGCCCTCGGGATTGTCAATCTTATCAGTTTCGCTAAAATATAAGCGCAGGAAAATCACAAACACTACAAAGGCAATAATTAGCAGAAGTGCTCCAGTTTTAATTTGCCATTGCGAATTAAAGTAAGCCTTACGGGCCAACAGGTCCAGATTTCGAATGTCTTGTTTCAGCGCATCATTATCAGCATCTTCAGACAGGCGTTCCACCAGCACTTTCATTGAAGCCGTATCAAGCGGATCGGTCTTTTTTATCTGGAGAAAGTTGAATAACAATAGCGCACTAATCACCAGAACAAAAATTCCGCTGATGAAGCTGATATTTGAATAGAGTTTTATTTTATCTGTTTGATTCATTTGCTAATTGTGTTTCTCTCAGCACCACTGAGAGTTTTATTTCTGCACCGGGCAATAATCAATGCATCGGGCACATGAGAAACAATCTCCTTTGTTTGGTTCAAAATCTTTACGTTTTCTAAATACAAATTGGTTGGCCAACATCAAGCCAATTACCAATCCAATAAATCCGCCCAGCCACCAGCTTCCGGTATAAAACTCAGCTTGTATAAGCTTGGCTTCTGTAACTAATTCATCCATAGTTTTTCCGGATTCCATGAATGTTTTGATGTCCAGATCTTCTGAGTTTTGCATAAGGTCGGGATTGCTTACCAGCAAATCGGCGAGGTAAACTGTGTTGTTCGCTTTTGCCAGAAACAGATGAGCTTCCGAAACAGCATATCCCGCCAAGGCAACCCAAATTGGGATGAGCACTGCAAATAATACAAAACGACGAATATTCGACTTTGAATTCAATTCCTCCTTATCATTGGATGGAGCTTCAATAGCATCGAATGGACAAGAAGTGGTGCACAATTTACATTGTATACATTTTGATGCAAAAATGCTCAAGTGCCATTTCGAGAATCTTGAAACGACATTCAACAATGCGCCATACGGACAAACAAATCGGCAATATGGTCGACCCACAAACATCCCGATAAGTAAAAAGCTAATGCCAATTACAATCATATGAAATTCTGCGCTCAAGCGGAATATTCCAATGAACGGATCGAAACGACAAATGATGAAATCGGTTCCGGTGGCTGCGTAAAGAACTGCCAATCCCAGATAGATAAACGGAAATAGTCCTAACACTTTCTGCAACCACGCAGGTATTGAAATTGGCTTTACAATTACTAAATCCTGAATTACACCAAGCGGACAACCCGAGGCACAAAATACCCTACCAACGAAAAGGGTGAATAAAAGCGGAAGTACAAAAAACAAAATCACCGGAATGGAGGCGGCATAGCTGGGATCGGCCAAACTCAGGCTCATGTTCTGAATGGAACCAATGGAGCATACGCACCCTTCGCGATAAAAACCAAAATATGCCAATGTAAAAATGGAAGTAAATAGTATCCCTTGTCGCGATCTGGATTTAAGCGCAAACCAAGCTGACAAACCAAGTACAGCCGCCAATATGAACACATCCATGTATTCCATTGGTAGAGAACGTGGCTCTGGTGTCGTGGTGTCGGGTTGCTCGTAGCCTGTCTCAAACTCTGGCTTTGGAAAGCGCTGCTGCGCCAATCCAGAAAATGAAATTAGTAAGAATAGTCCTATTAATAACCAATTTATATAATCTCGTTTTCTCATTTCTAAAATTAAAATTCCAAATGACAAGACCCAAAAGACAAATAAATTTCAAAACCCAATTTCCAATCGGATCTCGTTTTGTAGTTTAGAATTTGAGATTTATTTGACATTTGACTTATTGAAATTTGTTATTTCCCATTATTTGTAAAATCTCCTTTTATCGTATATGCTTCGCTCAACTTCACTCTGGCAATAGCATCCGAAGGACAAACCCTGGCGATGGCGCATTCGTTACAGTTTTTGCAAATATCATGACGGATTTGTAGTTGAAATGATCCGTTTCCAAAAGCAGAACAACCTGCCACACATTTGGCACATCCAATGCACAAGTCTTCATCTATAATATACTCGTAATAAGGATCCTCAATAAATTTACGTTTGATAGCACCCGTTGGACACAACTGACTTTCTGCAGCGGTGTCTCTGTTTTTAGCATCGGGTTTAAGATAGCCGCCGCATAAATCGCAGTAGCCGCATAAATCAAAAGCATGTACACATTTCACTGCCGATTGACTCAAAACGCAATCTGTGGCGCATCGCCCACAGGATGTACATTTAAAAGGATCGATTTGCCAAACCCATGTTTCTGCACTGGCCTTATAAAATCCAACACCAGCCAAACCAACAATGGCTAATCCCAATGTTGCTCTTGCACCTTTCTGGATAAAATCCCTTCGATTTAAATTCTTCTTATTGTCCATTTTCCTTTGCTTTTAAAGCCTGAGGCTTCGAACAATTATTCATTTTTTTACATCCGGAACAAACGGGTTGGATCGCGCAAGCTTCAACATCTTGCGTTGAGGATTTAAACAAGGCAAATCCAGCAACAGCAGCTATTCCTAGGAACATACTACTTCGTCCAGCTTTATTTATAAAATCTCGTCTGTTCATTCACTTGCTATTTCAATCAGATCTTCATAAAGACCCGAATCATCTTTTTATCAAAATCCAATGCGTACACATTTCCCTGATCATCACATACCACATCCGGCGCCTGATCGCCATCAAACTTTTCAGGTGCTGCCACAACCGAAACAAAATCTCCATCTCCATCCAAAATTTTAATTCGTGGCATACCTTTCTCCGAAGTCACAATATTTCCATTGGGGAGAAAAGCAATATGCGCCGGATTGCAACAACCGCTGAATCCCTCAATAGACATAGAGGTCTTTCGCCAAAAACGGACTAAATCTCCGCTGGGCGAATAATGCTGAAAAGTGTGCAT
>JBFHES010000289.1:0-5491 GCA_041584015.1 Bacteroidales bacterium | reverse complement strand
GATCATTCACTCAATGGGAAGTGAAGTAGAGAATATGACACCCGAAAATGCAGAACGTGCGCTTTATAGCGATATTTTGAATTTATCGGTTGCACAACGTGAATATTCTCAGTTCAGAAGTGTGCTGCAGAAAACAACTACCACACTCGAGGTTAAAGATTTATTACATAACATTCTTCAAAACGAGAAAGTAAAAGCTGATCTAATTGATAAGGTTTGTGTTAGATGCGTTGATACGTGTATTGTTGACTATTTACACGGACTTGATAATATGGAGCTGGCCAGACAGCTTATTGAAGGTGTAGTGATGCGTCGCGACAGTTTGTCTCGTTTCATGAGTAAGCAGCGATTTGCGGTTCGTCCATTGCATAATTTTTTCTTTACCCGTGATGCTTCAATAGCCATGTACGACCGTGTATTGGTTTCAAAAATGGCAAGTAAGGTACGTGAGCGTGAGGCACAGATTATGGAGGCCATATTCGATTACCATCCGTACTTTAATACAAGCACATTGAATACCCGAACAGATGGACCTGTCTGTGATAAGATTAGTGTTGAAGGTGGTGATGTGCTTATTGGTAGAGAGGATTTATTACTAATCGGTATCGGCGCCCGTACTACTCCGGAAGGTGTTGATGTGGTAATCGATAAGATTAAAGATCGCCCGGGAGTACAGTATATTATTGTGCAAGAACTGCCAACAGATAGAGAATCGTTCATTCATTTGGATATGGTTTTTACATTTCTGAATAATAATGAATGTATGGTTTATGAGCCGGTTGTTATGAATCCGAACCGCTATAAAACAATGCTTATTACAATTGATAATGGTAATGTGAAAATTTCGGAAGAGAAAAATATTCTTGATACCTTAAGGAAACTGAAGATGGATCTCAAACCTATTTTCTGTGGAGGTACTGCCGATCAATGGAATCAGGAACGTGAGCAATGGCATAGTGGGGCAAACTTTTTTGCACTCGGACCAGGGAAAGTGGTTGGCTACGAGCGTAACATGTATACCATGGAAGAATTAAATAAGCATGGATACGAGATTATACCTGCCAAGCATGTGGTAAATAACAAAGTTGATTTAACAGAGTTTGAAAAATATGTGATTACTATTCAAGGGTCAGAGCTTTCCAGAGGTGGAGGTGGTGCACGATGCATGACCATGCCGTTTAGAAGGAAAGATGTTACCTGGTAGTGTTCAATAAAAGAATAGTAGAAAAACCCTGAAATCGTTTATTCGATTTCAGGGTTTTTTGCTTCAATTATTTGGTTCTCTGAAATATTAAAAATACGATGATCGGTGCCTTGCCTTGACAGGATGGTTTGCAGCCTGTCTTCGCTAGTGTCTGATATGAATATTTGACCAAAATGATTTTGGGTTACCAGTTTTATAATTTGCTCTACACGGAATTTGTCGAGCTTATCGAAAATGTCATCCAGCAGGAGTAGAGGCTTAACTCCTGTTTGCTTCATAATGAAATCGTACTGAGCAAATTTTAAAGCTACCAAAAAGGTTTTTTGTTGCCCTTGCGATGCAAACTTTTTTAGAGGCTGATCCGCAATTGTGAGCGTTAAGTCATCTTTGTGTATTCCGCTGGTTGTATACTGCATCATGCAATCCTTTCTAAACGACTCATGCAGTAATTCGTTTAAATCTGCTTTTTGCAATTGCGATTTATATGTCAGGTCAACAGATTCCTTTCCTTCTGATATTTGCTTGAAAAATTGCTGAAACATAGGAACCAATTCATCAATAAAGTTAGCTCGTTTGCTGTGTATTTTTGAACCAAAGTTGCATAACTGTTCGTTGTAAATCTCGAATGTGTCTGCATATGCCTGCGCATTGTTATTCTTTAGCAGCTTGTTTCGTTGCGAGAGTACCTTGTTGTAATTAATTAAATCATCAAGGTACTGACGATCGAACTGTGAGATTACGCTGTCGAGAAAACGTCGCCGTTCCTCGCTGCCATCGTATATAAAATTAATATCAGAAGGCGATTTAATAACTAATGGGATAAAGCCAATGTGTTCTGCCAGCTTAGCGTACTCAGTTTTATTCCTTTTGAACGTTTTCTTCTGGCCACGTTTTAATCCGCAATAAACTTGTTCTGTTTTGTTATTGCGTTTATATAAACCTTGTATAACAAAAAAGTCCTGGTCATTTCTAATATTCTGGCTGTCGATAGGATTAAAGCAACTTTTACAAAAGGAGAGGTAATAGATAGCATCAAGAATATTGGTTTTACCAACACCATTATTCCCAACAAAGCAATTTATCTTATCCGAAAAATTAATGTCAGATTGCTCGTAGTTTTTAAAATTAATGATCGACAGTGAATTTAATACCATGTTTCTGAAACTGTTTAAGTCTGCAAAATTAGCAACTTTATCTTAGTTGCGGTTAGAAACTCTATTCAAGATATAGGAGTTAAATATTGATGATTCGTTAGCGGTTTTCATACTTTATTTTTGGATTAAGCTTAATCAATATTCAATTACAATCTTTAAATTCAATCTATCAGTACCTTACAAAATAAAGGTGTAGGTGTATTAAGTTCAAAAAAAAAGCAGTTACTATTTTATTTAATAGGTAAAAGGTTTATTTTTGCGCAGTTTTCAGAACGAGATAATAATATTGAAATGGCAAAAAAGAATACAACAGACGATTTTGAACTAGTTGAAGGTGCGCTGGGTAAGACAGAACAATTTATAGAAGACAATAGCAAAATGCTTTCATTAGTAGTGGGTATTATTATTGTGGTTGCTGGAATCTATCTTGCATATAACAAGTTTTATTTAGCTCCGAAAGAGGCCGAAGCTTTGGAAGATATGTTCCAGGCAGAACTCTATTTCGAGCAGGATTCATTTAACCTGGCTTTAAACGGTGATAACAATAATTTTGGCTTTGATTACATTGCTGATACTTATGGCATGACTAAAAGTGGAAACCTTGCTAATTACTATGCAGGTATTTGTTGTTTAAATCTAGGTCAGTTTGATGAGGCGATTAGTTACTTAGGTAATTTTAGTGGCGACGAGCGAGTAATTCAACCAATGGCTATTGGTGCCATGGGTGATGCTTATGCAGAACTTGGTCAGAACGAAAAAGCGCTTAGTTCATACATGAAAGCAGGTGGAATGGATAATAACTTTTCATCTCCATATTTTTTAATGAAAGCTGGATTGTTATACGAATCCGAAGGTAAGTACAAGCAAGCTCTTGCTGCTTATGAAACCATTAAAAAGGATTATAAGACTTCTGATGAAGGTAGAAGCATTGATAAGTATATCCAAAGAGCAAAAATGAATTTGTAAGAAATTCACTAGATATATAGAATGTCCAATTGGCTATTGCCGGTTGGACATTTTTTATGTTTACAACCTCATGTCGCAAGAAGTATTGGTGGCAATAAATCTACTTTGAATCCAGAAGAAATAAGCTAATTTTGCAGTAAATTAAAGATCATAATAATGGCTACAGTACTTAAGAATTTATCAGACTACGATATAAACTCAGTTCCAAATGCAGAAGGTATGCGCATAGGAATTGTTGTTGCCGAATGGAATATTGAAATTACAGGAGCCCTGTTGCAAGGAGCTATTGATACGCTTAAGAAGCATGGCGTAAACGAAGACGATATTAACGTGAAGTTTGTTCCAGGCACTTTTGAATTGAGTCTTGCAAGTCAACTTATGCTCGAAAATTCTGATGTGGATTCAGTAATCGCCTTGGGATGTGTTATCCAGGGAGAAACAAGGCATTTCGATTTTATTTGTCAAGGTGTGGCTGCTGGAATCACGCAGGTTAATCTATCGTATTCTGCACCGGTAATCTTTGGTGTACTAACAACAAATGATCAACAGCAAGCCTTAGACAGGGCAGGTGGTAAGCATGGTAATAAAGGCGACGAAGCTGCTGTTACTGCTATTAAAATGGTGGCACTTCAGGAGCAACTTGAAGAAGAAGCTTAATGCTAATACAATAGCGTCAATCTTGTTTTGTGACAAACGATGTTAGATCAGCTATAATGTCTTCTAAAGTGTAAATGTAGAGCTTGTCAATAATATCGTACACCCAATCGCTATAGTTTTTGATGTTGCAGATATAGTACATATTTACATGTGTACTATCCTGTGAGATTGCGTGCAAGTCCCATTTAATGTACAGGTATTTTACTACCTCGTTGGTAAAAGCATAGGTATAGGTGGTGTCAAGCTCAAGTGTATAAATGCTGTTTTTATTATTATTTGCCTTATATAAGGTTGTTTTTACAATGCCTTCTTTGGTAAATACCGGCCAAACGCTTACTTGCATGTGGTAGAAGTCGGTTGTGTCCGTTTCTTGTTCAAGTAGTTTAATCTCGTCCATACTGCTAATCCAAAGTTTGTAGCTTGTTGGATCTATAATATGTTTCTCTACGGAATCAATGCAACAGGCAAGGTCAAAGCTTGCCTTAAACTCTTTAACAGTTCTAATGCTGTCGTGTTGGTAAACCCGAATGCCGTCGCTCTCTGAAACTAAAATCCATGGACGATCTTTTTGAGCGTAAAGCTGATTGTTCAATACGGTTGATAGAAACAATGTTTGGAGCACAATAATTATCAACCATGAATGATATGATGTTGCTGATCTTTTCAATGTTAAAATAATTGCTTGATCAAAAGTAAAATTTCTTTTGAAATTTGTATGAGTTGTAAAGCATGCACTTTACAGCAAGATACACTTCACAGGCTATTGGTGTGTTTTTATAATCTTAAATAGTTCCTGCAATTCAACAATCTTCTCTTTATAGCCTTGTTGCTCATATGAGTGAATCAGGTTTAAGAGCATTCGTTGAATAATCTCAAGATTTGAGCAGGGAATAAAGAAGGCTTTTTGAGGCTCCAGCTTTTGTTGCTTTATGTAATAATCAATTTCACGCTTCCCAAAAACAGCTCCTCTGTTAAATGGGTTAATATAAAATAGGATTTGTTCATTTTCATCACCTTCATAGGTATGCAGACCTTCCACCTCATCAGCGTAAGCTAAAATGAAGTTTTTTGGTAGATTGACTCCATAAATAGGAATGCCCAGACGTTGCGAAATAACTGAGTAAACAAGAGATAGCGATATCGGATTCCCCTTCTTCATTTCCAGCACCTGATTGATGTATGAGTTTCGGGGAGAGTAATAGTTTGCAATATTGCCCGAGAATTTATGAATGTCAAAAAGTATATGGTTGATGATTTTTACCTTTTCAAGGGCTGTAAGGTTGGGTGTTAGCTCCAACCATGCATCGTGTCTAATCTGTTCGATTTTTTGCTCTACTTCTTCATAACTTAAATCTGGAAACTGGTATTTGGCAATAATAAATGCGCCAAACAATAAATCGTTATAACCATTTTCTGCCCAGTTATTGAGCTGATCCTTTATGTCGGTGAACTGAGCAGTGTGAATGATATTTTCGAGACGAGTTTGAACGAGTTCATTAAGCGAACCGTC
>JBFHES010000288.1:0-5527 GCA_041584015.1 Bacteroidales bacterium | reverse complement strand
CGGCATACTCTATCCACCATATACTATTTTGAATAAGATAGTTTGCCAAATATGGATTGTTCTGATTAAGATCCGGCATGGTACGATCGAACCAGCCGGTGAGCATTTTTGTTTTATCATGTTTCGACACATACGGATCAACCACTACACTGGCTCTGTAATTCGACTGTGTATATTCCGGAAACTGATGCACCCAATCTTTAAACGGTAAATCATCCATCCACCAATGATTGCTCCCAATATGATTAAAGATCATGTCCTTAATAACTTTTATTTCCTTTTGATGACAAGCGGTAACAAGCTTTTTAAAGTCTTCATTACTGCCAAATCGTGCATCGACCTTATAAAAATCGGTAATTGAATAACCATGGTAAGAATATTTCTCTTGATTATTTTCAAACACCGGATTCATCCATAAAGCAGTAAACCCTGTTTCTTTGATATAATCCAGATGATTCATCACACCTTGCAAATCGCCACCGTGCCTGCCATCATGATCAGCACGATTTACTTTCTCATGCATCTCGGGTAAATTATCATTTGCCGGATTACCATTTGAGAAACGATCAGGCATTAGAAGGTAGATGGCATCTTTTTGTGAAAAGCCTTCACGAAGAGCTGAACCTTCGGCGCGCTGCAGCAACTGATATTCGAGACTTCCAATATTCTTGCCGCCATCGAAAAATCGTATTTTGAAACTTCCGGGTTTGGCATCGGGTGCAATCTCCACATCAAGAAAAATATAATTCGGACTATCTCCGCGTTTTACACTTTTAAGAAGCACGTCTTTGTCTCTGATCTTTGCATCAACAAAAGCAATATTCTCACCATGTATCATTATTTGCAATGAGGTACTTTTCATTCCGACCCACCAGTTTGGCGGCTCCACATGTTGCACGTTTAGCTGTGCAAATGAGTTAAATGCAAGGAATAGAAATAATTGTAAAATGATTATCTTTTTCATGGATGTTTGATTTCTAAATTAGACCTTATAAATCCCGTCGCAAGCGGAACTTATATTCAACAAGGCGATTATCTCTTAGCGCTTCAATTCGTATCCATTTTTTATTTCGGGAGTGAAATAAACGCTGTAAGTCATCAATCGTATATCGTTTGGTTTTTGAACCATTAATGCTCAGGATCAAGTCGCCGCGTTGAGCTCCAGCCTCCTCAGCCGGCGAGTTTACTGCCACATTGCTAATGTAAAACAGATTAAGATTCTTACCTCGAACCAATAAATCTATTCCACTCATATTATATTCAAAGCTGCTTTTGTAGAATTTATTCTTACGCAGGTAGAGGCATTCGTTGAAATAGTCAATAACCACTGTAAACCGCATAATTACCTCAGCACCTAAGGTACCGTGTCTGTATATATCCGACGAATCGGCAATATGAATATAGGGGTTCGTATAGGAGACAATTACATTATCCAGTCTGAATTCATCTAGCAAAACATGCTTGATTCTTGCCTTATGTCCTATAATTTCGCCACCAAGCCCACGCCCCAAACTGCAGGTAATATAGTTCTCAGGTAGCGATAAACTGTCATGGGTTCCCAACTCGAATAAGGCAGAATGACTTGCGCCTAAATCTAGTAACAGTTTAGTTTTAAATCCAGCTCCATCGTTATTCTTAACCACCATATCAATGTACGGTTTCCCATTCATTATCTCAACGGGTATTTTTGTATACCAGCGGCCTGGCTTATAACTGGACGGTTTATAAAATGTTATGTTGTGACTTACATAGTCGATTTTGACTAAAAACCTTCGAAAAATATCGGAGCCTAAAATACCATGAATCTCGGCACCGAAGTTTTCTTTCAGCTGTAAATAATCTTCCTCAAGCACCAGTAAGTTTCGTATGTTTCCGGAAACACCGTAAAGGTCGAGATGTGAGCTATCAACAACCAATGCCGAGATCACTTGATCGGATCCAGTGCCCAACAAATTAACCGAACGACCATAGTCCAAATTTAATTGATCACCTATTTCCTTGTTGAGAATAATGCTGTTCTTAACACCTGTGTCCAGAATAAGATTGAGTGTATCGCTCCCATTAAAGCTACCCTGAAGCATTACCAGATTATTGAACAATTTGAATTGAACCGTAACTCGCTCCCGACTATCAATGCGCAAATCGGATGATTGAGCAAAAACAATGCTCGAAGAATAAAGGCTTACTATTAATAAAATGAATATGCGTTCAAGGAAGTTTTTCATAAAACACTTTTCCCGAATATAAGAGAATGAATGCTAATATTCAAATCTGTGTATTTAGCGATTATATGTTTTAGTTAGACGTGCAAATCGTTGTTCTAAATCCCCATTAAGATCTCTGTGCTTATAACGCCATTTCCAATTCCCTTCGGTGGTACCCGGCAGATTAATGCGGGCGTCGGTTCCCAAACCAAGAATATCCTGCAATGGAATTATTGAAAGGTCGGCGACCGAAGCATGTGCCAATCGGATAAAATCCCAGGCAATATTGGTTGGCTCATGCCCAAGGTAATCAGCAAGAGCTGTTTTATTTTGATCGGTTGCCGTTTGGTACCAACCGCTAACAGTATCGTTATCGTGTGTACCCGGATAAACAACAAAATTTCTATCGTAGGTATGCGGTAAATAATCATTGTCCTCTGCAGCATCAAAAGCAAATTGCAAAATCTTCATTCCAGGAAAATTATAACGCTCGCGCAAAGCAACAACATCATCGGTAATAATTCCGAGATCTTCGGCTATTACCGGTAAATCGCCAAACTCGTTTACCAAAGAGTCGAAAAGCTCTCTTCCAGGGCATGGTCTCCAGCGCCCATTCATGGCTGTTTCTTCGCTGGCAGGTACCGCCCAAAACTCACTAAATCCTCTAAAGTGATCAATGCGCACTACATCATAAAGTAGGAGGTTGGCTTTTATTCTTGCCTTCCACCAGGCAAAGTCAGTTTCTTTTAATTTGTTCCAGTTGTAAATAGGATTGCCCCAAAGCTGTCCAGTTTCGCTAAAATAATCAGGTGGAACGCCTGATACATCAATTGGGTTTCGATCCTGGTCAAACTCAAAAATTTCAGGTTGAGCCCACGCCTCAACACTATCTGATGAAATATAAATTGGTATATCGCCAATTATCTTAATACCCTTGCTATTGGCGTAGGCTCTAATGTTAAGCCATTGTGTAAAAAACAGGTATTGAATAAATTTTCTGAATTGAATTTCGTCGTGTAGTTCTATCCGACTTTGCTCTATGGCTTCATGATGACGTAACTTAAGAGGATCGCTCCATTCGCTCCATGGTCTTAAATCATGCGTGGCTTTAAGCGCCATAAAGTGAGCATAATCATCTAGCCAAAACTTGTTCTCTTCGCAAAAGTTATGAAAATGTACTTGCTCATCAACATCACTTTTCTTCAAGAAATTGCGAAATGCAATTTTTAGTTTATCGAATTTAAACTCAATAACCTTAAAATAATCTACAGCACAATCGGATAATTCATCACCACCGCTTAGCTCTTCATCACTAAGCCATCCCTTTTCTTTCAATAAATCTAAATCGATTAAAAGGGGATTACCTGCAGCTGAAGAAAAACACTGATAGGGAGAATCGCCATAACCTGTTGGCCCAAGTGGCAGGATTTGCCAATAGCTCTGACTGGTCCTTGAAAGGAAATCAACAAATGCATAAGCCTCCTTACCAAGAGCGCCAATTCCATAATTACCAGGCAGGGATGTTGGATGTAGTAAAACGCCAGAGCTTCTTTTAAATTTCATATCGATGAGCTTAACAGATTAACTATTTTGACCTTTACGGTCGGTTACAAAAAGTGTAATAAATCCAGCAATAATCATGGAAACACCTCCAAGAATTAATGCATAAATGGGCTCTGAGTTAAAGAGCGATTTAATCATAAATCCTAAAATACTTGCAGCCAGAATTTGAGGAATTACAATAAAGAAATTGAAGATTCCCATAAATACGCCCATTTTGTTTGCCGGTAACGAACCGGTTAAAATTGCATAAGGCATTGATAATATACTTGCCCATGCAACACCAACACCAATCATTGAATAGATAAGATGATCGGGATTAGTAATGAAATAGAACGAAATCAAGCCCAAGCCACCTAAGATTAATGCAATCATGTGTGTGACTTTGCGGTTGGTATATTTGGCCAATGCCGGTAGCAAAAATGCAAAAGCCGCTGCAAATAAATTGTACCATCCGAACATACCACTTACCCAGTTGGCAGCCTCGTTATAAATGGGCGAGGTTGCATCGGAAGTATGATAAATGTGGCTGGTAACAGCTGATGTAGAGTAAATCCACATAGCAAACAATGCAAACCATGAGAAGAATTGAACGAATGCCAATTGAACCATGGTTTTAGGCAGCGAGAACAAATCTGTAATGATGTGTACAAATCCGTTCTGCGTTTTATTTCCCTTTATTAAATTAGACGTAACAAATTGAACCAAACCAAAGGCAACAAAACCGCCAGATAGAATGTACAATTCCTTTTCTAAGCGAAAATAATAAATGAGGTAGCTCGCAATTAACCCAATCGAGGTCCAGATAAGTGTTCCATTAAAGAACTTTGCTAAGAAACTCTCATAATTAATTAAATCCCGATCAATTGCTTGTTCTTCGGTTTGTTCGGCAAACGAAGCCAACTCTTGAGGTGAATATTCCTTGGTTCGAAATACAGTCCACATAACAGCAGTAACAAAAACGCCACCACCTAAATAGAAGGAATATTTAACCGAGTCAGGGATTTCTCCAGCCGGAGCAACATTAGCAACATCAAACCAATTGGTAAGTACATAAGGTAACCACGATGCAACAAATGCTCCGATTCCAATAAAGAAACTCTGCATGGCAAAACCACGAGTGCGCTGTTCGTCCGGTAGCATGTCGCCAACAAAAGCACGAAATGGTTCCATGGTTACATTTATTGATGCATCCATAATCCATAACATTCCGGCAGCAAACCATAGTACAGGAGAATTAGGCATTACCAGAATTGCAATGGAAGCCAGTATGGCACCAATCATAAAGAATGGTCGGCGGCGGCCAAAGCGGTTCCAGGTATTATCACTCAGGTAACCGATGATTGGTTGCATGAGCAAACCAGTTACCGGCGCTGCAATCCAGAGTATAGCAATGTTATCAATCTCTGCACCCAGTGTTTCGAATATACGGCTAACATTTCCATTTTGTAATGCAAATCCAAACTGAATACCGAGAAACCCGAAACTCATGTTCCATATTTGCCAGAAACTTAACCTTGGTTTTTTCTGCTGTGCCATTTCCAGAAGCTTGCTTGAGTTAGTTTTAACTATTGCTATAATATCAACTGATAATAAAATCAAAAAAAGGAATGCTTTCGCATTCCTCCTTATATTTCATCTGTAGTGCTTAGTTAGCAGTTACAGTTCCAGTTAGAGTTCTAAAGTTCATATCAATGGTATGATTTCCAGCAGGAACAGCAACAGCTTCCTGATCGTCACCAGTTGCACGGAATTCGATAGCT
>JBFHES010000287.1:0-5549 GCA_041584015.1 Bacteroidales bacterium | reverse complement strand
TCAGGTATTTCTTTCTTTTCCTCCAAAAATATGGTCAAATGTTTCGTATAAAGGCTTTGGTCACTTGCATCTTGCTTGAAATCGGTAATATCGAAATGTTTTAAAATTCCTTCTGGTAATATCAGCTCTATCAGCTGCTGTTTCAAATCTTTTGTTGGCGACACTTCTTTATCTTGTTTTGTTTACCCCCAAAGCTAACATAACTTTTTATCTAAACCCAAAAATTTCGGGTGATCCGGTTTATAGTTTTGTGTTGATACAATGACTTGTGTGTACTCAGAGGCTTTGTGAATAAGTGCAGCTAATTTATTTAATGCTTTAGGATTATTCTTATAGCGATCAATAATTCCGTAAGCCACCAGCAAAATAGGTATCTGGAGTGTAATATCAGTTTTCTGTCTTTTATCTATTCCCAATACAATATTTTCCTGTTTTTTGTTTACCCCATTGTTTACTTTTTGCTCCCCTTAAAAGATATCCAAAATTTATTCTATTCGTACATATATATGAAATGTCAGATATGCGCAGGAGTACCTCAAAAAGCTTATTAGCGATTTGCAAAGGAAGACTCTGCTCTTTCCGTTCTAAAACTGGCCAAGTATTTAAGCGGTTAAGAACAATTCCATGCAGAAGCTTACTCCTTGATGACATTAAGGCGCAAAAAGATACTGTCATTCCTATTTGTATGACAGACAAAATAAAAATAATTAAATTATATGTATTATGAAGAATTTACACTTTAAACTTCGTATCGCCCTAATGATGTTAATTAGTACTGGTTATTATGTCCGCTCACTGACCTATGGCTAGTATGAATTTTTTAAACAATAGTATATCCAATGTAACCCCACCTGCAACAGGTGAAACATTTTTTGATGATAAAAACAGGGGATCAGGTGCCTATTGAATGTAGTAGAAGGTGATAAGTATGTAGTAACAACCTGTGGTTCGCTTAAGGCTAGCATTAAAAAATGGACGCCATTAACCGAATCTATGATTACATATTCCTCAACTGTTGACATCTACGGATTGGTCTGATTTAGGACTTTAAACAACTTCTATAAATCGTTATAAACTAAAATAAAATCTTTTAATTTTTAATATTATGAGGCTAAAAATTTACTTTTTAAATATGTTTTTAATTTTACTGTTCTCTAGTAATCTATTAGAGGCACAGACAACACTTACTGATGGAGACATTGTTGTTACTAGAATTGGGATGGATGACCCTGATGCATTCTCCGTTTTGTTTTTGGTTGATGTTGATGGGACTACAGAATTCTACATGACAAATGAAGCATGGACAGGCTCTGCCCTAACCGTGAATTCATACACTGTCAAAATGGTTGTTAATTCTACGATTTCTGCAGGTGAGGAAATGCACGTAAATACAGATGATTTTGTAATCACTTTCACATCAGGAACAGATGCATCAACATTAATATCAATGACATCTGTTGGTGCTTACGATCTGGCAGCTGCGGGAACAAACTTCTTAAATGCAGCTGGAGATAATATTTTCATCTATCAGGGTAGCAGTGCTACTAACCCTAGTGCTTCAGACTTTATTAGTGGAATTACTGCAAATTCAGGAGTTAAGGGTACATCCGGTAACGCTTGGCAAACAAGTGCCTCTTCATCCAGCACATATATTATTGATGATAAAACAAATGGAGTAAATGGTTGGTTTGGTCTTTACCCATACGGTGTTAATACTGAGGTTGATAATGCTCGCTATAAAGTTACTGCCCTGCATTCTGGTGATAAAGAAACATTGCTTGCTGCAATTATGGATATTACCAATTGGGAATTTGACAATAGCGTTGTTTATGATCCGGCATCAACGGCATTTACTGTAACACCTACTCTTCCTTCATCAACTTTAACTGGTACAGTTACTATAAGTGGAACAACAACCTTTGGTGAAGAACTGACTGCAAATGTATCAGGCGATAATAATACGGGTACATTAGGCTATCAATGGAAACGTGCCGATGTGAATATTGATGCTGCTACTGCAAGTACTTATACATTAGTTGAAGCTGATGTAGCCACAAGTATCTCTGTAGAAGTTACCAGTTCAGTTGAATCAGGAAGCATTTTAAGCGCTGAAACAGTAGATATTGCAAAAGCTAACCAAGCTGCCCCTGCACAGCCAACTGTAGCAAGCAAAACACATAACAGTATTACTTTAGATGTAATCGCTGGTTGCGAATATGCAATTAATGGTGGAACATGGCAAGCATCATCAGAGTTTACAAGTTTAACTGCCAACACACAGTACAGTTTTACACAACGTCTTACCGAAACAAGTACACATAATGCTTCGGATGCTAGTGGTGCTACAAATATTACAACCCAAATAGAACAAGGCGACTTATACAATGGCTATTTTTTTGATGAATCATCGTGGGATATAACAAGTGGACAACTGATTTTCTCTGGAAATAGTGTATCAACCGAAGGCAATAATGACATGACTTTGGCTTTTATTGGTTTCAATGAGTCATTAGTAACAGGTAAGAAACTTACTTTAAACTTTAGTTTTGGCAATGTTATCAATTTTGCAACCACAGGTTGGGCTGGAGTAAGCCTGTACACTGGTGGTAGTAGTGGAACAGAGCAGGTGTTTATTGGTAGCCTTGGTAATAAGGCTAACTGGGGTATTGGCGGTGCTACTTTAGATAGTGAAGTTTCATTTAGCAAAACCTCGCCAAGTGTTGATGTTGAATTTACCTACGTATATCATTCAGGAGCCTGGATACTAACTGTTGATGGAGAACAACAGTCGGGTACAATGGATGCTAACCTTGCATTTAACACGCTTCGTATTGGTGCTGATGTAAATAACAACGCAGATATAGCCATTGTTAATGTAAGTGGAGCAATCGCTGATGTGGCAGCCTTAACAGGTACAGTTACTATTAACGGAACAACTACCTATGGTGAAGACTTAACAGCAAATGTATCAGGAGATAATAATACAGGTACATTAAGCTACCAATGGAAACGTGACGATGTAAATATTGATGCTGCTACAGCAAGTACATATACCTTAGTAGAAGCTGATATAGCTACAAGTATCTCGGTAGAAGTTACCAGTTCAGTTGAATCAGGAAGCATTTCAAGCACAGGAACAGCAGCCATTGCCAGAGCTGACCAAGTAACTCCGGCACAAGCTACTGTAAGCGATAAAACAAGCAATAGCATTACTTTAGATATAGTAACTGGTGGCGAATACGCTATTAATGGGGGTGCATGGCAAGCATCGGCAGAATTTACAGGTTTAGATGCTAATACGCAGTACAGCTTAACACAACGTCTTGCTGAAACTAGTACACACAATGCATCGGATGCAAGCGTTGCATTAGATGTTACTACTGATATAGCAACATCGGTAAGTGAAAATGTAGCAGCTGAAGAGTTAAGGGTATTTCCAAATCCGGCAAGTGAATTGTTAACGGTAAGTAACATTCAAAATGGTTCACAAGTAATGTTATTCGATGTAGCAGGTAACTTAGTTCTAAAGCACGAGGTTTATGGGACAGAGCTAACATTAAATGTTGGAGAACTTAATAGCGGTATTTACATTATTAAAGTTGGTTCTAATACAACCAGAGTAGTAATTAAGTAAGAACCATTGAATACATTTAATTTAAATACAAAATAAATATTAAGGACTGTTTCAGAAAGAGACAGTCCTTTCTTCTTCCTTAAGTTATATGCACAATACCCCTAAAGAATTTGAAAAAGATTTTCTAGCGTTTTTTGAAAGCTGTTACAAGCTTACTAAAAAGCCCAGCAGAATCCTACCTGTGAATATAACCTTGATGAAATAACCGAAAAACTCACTCAGCTTCCCAACGACCCGTTCTCCATAGAACTCATTGAATTATTTAAGTACCATTACCTGATTCTTTCAGAAAGTATTGAATCTGTTATTGAGAAATCCTTTGCTCTTCGAGAACAGAAAGAAAGTAATCAGCGCTTTGTTACAGTAAAGCATTAAAATATATGCCTTGACTTCATGTATCGCATTAATTAATTTAGACCGATTTCAATATAAACAGGAAAATGGTCACTGTAGTTTGATCTCCATTTGAAAAAATCTTTTTCTGATTTATTAGGTGGTAAATATATGGATGCTTTTGAATGATCGATGTTGTTTTGTAAGTTTTTGTAAACTAAAATATGATCAATAATGCTATTGAAATTGTTGCTCATTCTGGTGGATTTGAATGATTCATCAACATAGTCCTTATATCCTTTTAAGGCCATGTAATCATATAATGTTGAAATGTAAATGGGATTTCCATCTGCATTTTTTTGAAAAGGGTCGTCGTTAAAATCTCCTAAAATAATTCGATCATATTCACGAGTGCTGATGCCATTTTTCTTGAGACAATTATTTAGGTTTTGTTCGATAATTACCATTGCCGCCAGATGGTTTTCATCATTGTCTTTGCCAGATGCCAGATGAAGATTAACGAGTATAAAGTCTTCATTTTTAATTTTAGGATCCGTTGATTTAAAATAAGCAACAAGAGGCACTCTGTCGAATACGGCTTTTTTACCTACTTTGAAATCTGGTACTGACATTTCAAATGCAGAAATCAATTGAACATTGGCTGTATTGTAAATAAATGCATTCTGCATCTCTGCATCATATTTTGTTTTGTCAACTGATGCTAAATAATAAGTCCAAGTAGATCCTAATCTCTTGATTATTGCATCTAGTTCTTTTGAGTGTGATTTATTGTTTTCGGATGTAGTGATAGAGACTTCCTGAATCGCTACAATATTCAGCAGTAAGGTGTCTTTTATAAGCGCCGCAATCTTTTTAAAATGTTTATTCGTTCTAGCAGGAAGTTTTCTTTTAAGCTCGGGGAAACCCCTGCCAGTAGAACCCATATGTTCGATGTTCCATGTTGCAATGCGGATGGTTTGTTTTTGTGAAAACGAAAGTGCATTAATGCTGATAAATACAAATAAAATAAGAATTGCTTTAGGGCTAATCATTGTCGTTTTTGTTTAAAAGTAATAATTTTCTTTGAGTGTATTCTTGATAATAGGTCGTTAGTTTTTATCTGTCTACCGATATATTTGATGCTGATTTATACCGCCTTAAAATGATTTTAGTACTAAATCCATAACAATATTCATGTTGTATTTTTACCGCAGAGAGCGCAAAGAAGATCGCAAAAATCGCAAAGAAGTAATTCTTATAACTTTCAAGTTCAAACTCTCGGTTTTATGGATAGACTCTAAATAGGATGGAGTTAATCCTCCTTAACCAACCTTTTAAAAATTTCTGATTTTGATCTTTTCTGGCAATGGAATGGTAATACTTGATACGTGCTATTTTCAATACTTCGTTAAACTTTTAAGCAGCAATAGTGCCATAATATAATAGCTCCCTTGCCTTCTTTTGATTTTTAGGCAAGTGTGGGTTAATGCCGAACTTGTCAAAAAATAAATCCAACTGTAATGCATTGTGGTTTATTGTTTTGATGTCCGTCATCGAAAATGATTTTCTATGCTCTTTGGGT
>JBFHES010000286.1:0-5575 GCA_041584015.1 Bacteroidales bacterium | reverse complement strand
GTGCGACAATCAGTTATACAGTTACTGGAAACCTCGCTGCCTGGCTTCATGTTATAGGCTAGTAAACCATAGGTGTTCGAATAAGATTTCATCTTAATTTGGTTACAGGTAACAGTGCTGTTACTTCCATTCGATTCGTATACATAGATACCAGCCAAATGTGCATCATTAATAATGTTCTCGCTTATTTGGTGATTGGTACATCCTGATGAAACAATACCGTAATAGAATCCATAAATCTCATTTCCAACAATACTTGTATTAGATGTGGACACGGTGTATATGGCCGAATGATACATCTGCTTATTGTAATTATTGGTGATCTCATTGTGATTGATCTCCAGGATTGGTCCATCACTGCTTAGCACATAAATGGTTGGGAATATGTAAACCGGACTTGCACTTACTTCAATCTCATTATTCTCAATACCTGAATAATACAATGGAGAATGCAGCCATATTGAATTAAACATATCAGTGAACGTGTTTTCGCTAAAATTACCGCCACCAAAGGTTTGGTAAATTCCATAAGTTCTTGGAAACTCATTACCCATCGAATTAATAAAATCGTTCTGTGAAACCTGGTGATTGAAATTTGTATTCATGGTATAAATTCCATAGGTGCTAAATCCGTTGATGAACGAATATTTGGTAGCACATAGGAACTCAGGAAAGAAATCATCAGTTACAAAGCGGTTTCCGCTAATAGGATGATTGAAACTGTTGTTTCCACTTGCTCGGATACCGAAGTTGCAATTCGAGAATAAGTTGTTTGAAATTACAGCATCAGCACCTTCTTCAAAGAACAAGGCAACCTCAGCATTTTTAAATGTTGATTCATTAATGATGTTGTCATAATCGCCGCTTCCTTCAAAGGATAAGCCCGTCCATGTTCCATCAATGGCACATGGTCTGAACACTGAGTTGTTCGCTCTTAAATATGCTCCATCCTCAAATTCGATTCCGGCGCATTCGCCAAATACCACATCTACATTGGTAATGTCGAGCGTTGCTCCATTGTCTACGGTTACAATAACATTATCGGCTACATAATATTTATTCGCCCAAACGGTGTTGCTTGAGTAAGTTATTGATGATGTTATTTGCACATAATTTGTGTCAGAGGCTGCAAAACAACAGAGGGAGTTATCGCCTAAAATAAATGGGATTGAGCCGCCAGGGTAATTTACTAATCCACCTGTGATTGCTCCCGGGAAAACAATTCCGTTGCTTACAACAAGGTCATACGTTGCGAGGCTGTCGATGCAGATATTTAGTGTGCTGTCGCAGGAATGCATTTGAATGCTTTGCAGGATTGAAAGATCAGCTGCATTTACTAAATCAAAACTTAGTGTAGAGTCGCATCCACAAGGCGTATCGGCCGAGACATCAAGTTTAATTGTTTTGTTGGTATTTAGGCAGAATACGCCTGCCGTATCTGTACAGCCATATCTGTTTTGTACAACTACGGATAATTGGTCATACCCGGCTGTAGCCGAATTGTAATATAGATTTTCTCCAGAACCTACAGGGCTTCCATAGTTTCCGTTGGCATACCAATTAATGCCAGGGTATGCATCGCCATATGTTCCGAAAGGCCAATTGGCAACAGGTTGTAACGGTAATGGCATGTATAGATGCAGCGAGTCGGTGCCACAAATGGTATCGCAACCTAATGGGAACAAGTCCATATCTGGTTTTGGATATATGAACCCAGCCGCCAGGGAATTAGAACATCCGGTCCCTTTATCGGTAATCGTTAAGCCATAAAAACCTGCCGATGAACTTGTAATTACCGGGCTATTGCTGCCACCTGTCCATGAATAGCTATATAAACCAGTGTTGTTTGGCAGTGCCGACATGGTAACCGGAATGCCTTCGCAGACATTAAGAGCAGGTAGTGAATTAATGTTTAGGGCTGGTGTTTCATAGAAAGTAACACACAGCGTGTCGCTGTTTGTGCAACCAGTAGTAATATCTGTTACATCAACCATAAACTGATAAGTAATAGGTAGTACTGCCGGTAGCGTTAAGGAAACGTAAGGTGTGTTTGACGCCCCAGGTGTGAAAGTTGCCCCGGCTGGTGCGCTTGTCCATGAGTAAGAATAATCCGGATCGAAATCGGTGGATAGATAGAAATTTACTGTACTGCTGGCAAGGGCACAATGATAACCTTCGCCGTCAATGGCTGCTACTGGTAATGGATGCATGTAAATGTAAACCGAATCGGTGTTGCTTGAGCAACCAAACAGACTTGTTACTACTACTGTATATTCTCCTTGAACATTGGCCGGATGAGCGAAGGTATTTGCTCCCGCTATGGCATTGCCATCAAGGTACCATTGATAGGAGCCCATTCCGCTGCAAGTACTTAAAAGTGCAGAACCGCCAGGGCAGAAAGCTGTATCAGTGTATGCCAAAGTACACGATGGCGAAGGATTAACCGATACAGGCGTGGTGCGTGAGGCTGTACAACCATACTGGTCGGAGATTAGCAGTGTTACAAAATATGGTGGAGGACTAGGTAATGCGTAGGCATGTTCTGTTACTCCGGTATAGGCGGTGGTAAAGTCGCCAAAGTCCCAGCTGTAATTGTACAATGGATTAACAGGCACTGCTGAGAAGGTGGTTGGCTCGCCGGCACACAGCGGTGGAGCGTATGTGAAGTTCGCAACAGGTAGTAGTACATTTATAGTTTCTGTCCATACAGAAGTACAACCGGTAGAAGATGCAACAGTTAACATAATGGTGTATGTACCACTTGCCGAAACACTAATGGTCGGGTTGGCAACTACATTATTTGGTGAGAAAGTGCCTGTTCCTGGTCCTGTAATGGTCCAGATATAACCAATGATTGAACCTGTTCCTGTTGTAAATGAATTATTGATAAGGGTAACATCTGCACACACCGTGTATGCTCTAAAGAAGGAAACCACATCGCAGCCACCGCCACCTCCGCCGCCGCCAATTAGAATTGCTTGGCAGTCTTCAATAATTACATCAACATAATTTGATTCAACCGTACAACCATTCAAGGTTACTTCAACATAAAAAGTGTAAGTTCCGGGTGTTAGAATTGTTGCAATATTAAGAGTAAGGGTATTCGTAAAAGCTCCCACCATTGGAATACCATTTTCATACCATTGATAGGTATATCCGCCAACTATTGGTGTTGAAAGCGTAAGAGTCGCCAGATCTCCCAGACAAAAAACTGGAGTAGTGCTATAGCTCACAATTGCCGAAGGTGGTCCGTTTACAACAACTGTATAGCTGTCTGATCCACCGCAGCCATCTACTGTTACCGTGGCTAGTGCGGATGGCCCATGCCATAGAATATCTACAGAATTAGTTCCTTGTCCGCTTACAATGGTGCCCTGTCCGGCAGGTGAAATACTCCAGTTATAACCACCTGGTGGCAATGGACCAGCAACAGAGTAGGTTTCCTGCGCATCGACACAAACAGTTGGAATACCCACTGATATTATTGGAGCAGGGAATTGTGTTATGGTTAATGTTTCAACCAATGATGTACAAAATACACCAGATGAGATTTTAATTTCCTGATAAACGCTTAGTTCCCATGGTCCGGATCCGGTCCAGGAAACAACTATTGAGTCATTATCAGCACCCATTTCAGATAGGATATTTCCGGTGCCATTGGTGATGGACCAGCTGTAATTCTCGCCTGTAACATTCGAGGAAATATTATAAGTATAGTTCTCATCAGCACAAATAACTACATCTCCTAATATTGGATTTAAGATTGGTTTGGCAATTACATCTACCGTTTGAGATGCGCTTGCATTGCAAAATAGTGCAGGGTTGATTGCTGTTGCTGTAACAACATAACTTCCCGGTGTCCAGGAGGCATTAATCGTTGTTGTTCCGTTGCCGGATAAAATGGAAGCACCTACCGGAGTAATTGTCCAATTGGCTGCACCAGAAGCAAAGTAAAAATTGCTGCTTCCTTCACATACAACGTCATCACCAAAAATGGTGAATTCTGGCAGTACATTAACGGTAATGGTATCAGCACCACTGCAACCTGACAGTGGATTATTGTATTGACAAATTACAGTGTAGGTTGAAGGAAACAAAAAGCTAATGTTTACGATCTCCGTGTTTCTATCTAATTCATTAAATGTATAGGCTCCTCCACTAACTGTCCAATCGTAGTAGGTTCCGGGAAGCACCGGCAAAGTGTAAGTTCCTGAAGCACCGGCACACAATGTTGTTGGTCCAGCAATTGGCAGGTTTGGATATAACACGGGTACGTCGAGTGTCGTGGATCCAACACAGGTTGAGGTGGCACAATTTTGAAGGGTTACCGAAGTAGGACCCGTATAGAAGCTGTCCCATTGAACGTCAATGCAACTTGTTCCGGCACCCGAAATGATTGTTCCTCCGTTTACGCTCCAAACGTAAGAGGCACAGGTCATAGATGTGCAGAAGGAAGATGTTTCTCCTGGGCAGACAGTCCCGTAACAGCAATCGGTTTCAATGGTTGGACCATCTCCGGGTGTGACAACAATTACCATCGATGCAGTATCTGAACAGCCGCAAGGGATTGTTTCAAATACTTCGGTTTGATCTATGATGAGTAATGTGTCGTAACCTGCACCCATGTCGGTAACTGTTAATAACACAGTGTATGTTCCTGGTAATGCGTATGAATGTGGTGGCGGGTTGGCCAGCGTTGATGTAGTTCCATCGCCAAAATCCCAAAGATAGGAACTACCACCCGCAGATGAATTTGTGAAGTTAACGTTGGTGTTTTGGCAAACAGGGTTTGGTGATGCGGTGAAGCTTGCATCGGGACCATCAATTAAACAGATTTCTTCTGAAATTGAATCAACGCATGTACCGCTTAGGTTTGAAATGTAAACCGTGATGGTTCCGGTTGCACCAGTACCCCATACTATCGTGTTAGGGTTGCCGGTAGATGAAAATGCCGTTCCACCCGAAACTGTCCAGGTAAATGTAAATCCCGGCTCGTTTGGAAATACGGTATAAACATGTGCGGTTTCTTTACAAGCTGCACGCATGTGCATAAAGCCTTGCGAACCACCAGCAGGATCGGTTATACATGCCCCCTCGGTTGGACAAATGTCTACTGCATCACTTAAGAAAAAGTCAGGACAACATGCGGTTTGTGCGTTCAGGTTAAGCGAACTTAGCACCGTTAGCACAAAAGCAAGCGCTCCTAAGAGAATAGAATGTTTTTTCATAATGGTTAATTTTAGAGATATATAATTGTTTTTGTTTCTTGGTATCTGGTTGAAAATGGTTTAAATATAAAAAGACCTTAAAGTATTAAATTATATAACACAAGTCAATTTTATTTTGTAAAATTGATTCGTGGTATGAATTTAAAAGGAGCCATGAACAGTAATTTGTTTTTTTTGAAATAAAATTGCCGTCAGATGCAGCACATTTTTTATGGATGAGTCTTTAATCAAAAAATCAATAATCAAATGAATATTATGAAATATCTAGCACTTGGTTTAATGTCAATTGGATTGGTATTTTTTTCAAGTTTTGCGGTAATTACATCGCCAGCCGACTTAACATATAC
>JBFHES010000285.1:0-5575 GCA_041584015.1 Bacteroidales bacterium | reverse complement strand
TTGCAATGCCCAAATGAGTTCGAAGCTCTTGCGCAAATACTGCGAGATAGACAAAGCCGGTCAGGCACTCTTAAAAACAGCCATGGAAAAAATTGGCTTATCAGCCAGAGCCTATGATCGTATTCTTAAAGTTTCGCGCACGATTGCCGATATGGAACAATGTGTGGATATAAAACCTGAGCATTTAGCAGAGGCTATACAATATAGAAGTTTAGATAGAGAGAACTGGGCGGGGTAAGATAAAAGTATATTTTTAAAGAAATTAACCGGAACATATAGAAGAAATAATTACCATAGCGTAGTAATTATTTACTAGTTGGTTGCAATAGAAAAAGCTATGAAGAAAATAACACTCGCATTAATCGCAATACTTGGAATTAGCCAAGTTTATAGTCAAGCACCGAACTGGATAATTTACAATTCTGAAAATTCTGGTTTGCCAAATAATTGGGTGCCGTGCATTGAAATTGACTCAGAAGGAAATAAATGGATTGGGACTGTATATGGTGGAGTTGCAAAATTCGACAATTCGATGTGGGAAGTATTCAACATCAATAATTCTGGTTTAGCAGCTCATAATGTTCAAGCGATTCACATCGACTCACTTGACAATATATGGTTCGGTTCTGGATGGACTGGAAGAATTTCAAAATATGACGGCACCAATTGGACAGTTTATGATTCCGCAAACACTGAAGGAGTATTGATCGATTATGTGGAGACAAGGGATATTGTCACTGATAAGTTTGGAAACCTTTTAATTGGTACTGCAGCATCTGGAATAAAATCATTTAATGGTACAAATTGGAATTCAGTTCCAATATCTGGTAACTTCATCTATGACTTGGCATTAGATCAAAATCAAAACTTGTGGGTCGGACATTGGAATGATGGAGCTACTTTTTTTGACGGTGAGAATTCGACGAACTACACTTCTTCAAACTCTATTCTTCCATCAGACGATGTCACATCCGTTGCTGTAGAAAATGACGGCACAGTTTGGTTGGCGACACGCTATGATGGAATAGTCCGCTTTGATCAAGAGGATGGCTGGACTCTTTACAACAATTCAAACGCAACCCTTCCTTCAAATAGTTTCAATACTGTTGTAATAGATAATGACGGTAACAAATGGTTCGCAACGGGCAATGGAAGTACAGGATGGGGAGACGGTATTGTCAAATATGACGATGAGAATTGGGTCGTCTTCGATACTTCCAACTCGGGTATTCCAAGTAATGACGTAATTTCTTTAGCAGTTGATGGCAATAACAATTTATGGATGGGAACACAACAAGATGGAGTTGGAGTTTTCAACGAAAATGGAATAATTCTCTCTTCACAACTTACAATCGATTCTTCTAAAGACATCGACATTTTCCCAAATCCTTTTTCAAATGCTTTCAGAATTAGAACCAACCAAAGTCAAACTGAAAACCTAATCTTGAGCATATTTGACTCTATGGGGAAGAAAATACTGGATAAACCGATTGATCAAACTTCGGATTCTCACATCGTTGATCTTTCAAGTGTAGAGTCAGGAATCTATTTTGCTGTATTTATGGAATCTTCAGGTGCATTTATGGTGAAGAGAATAATGAAAAAATAAGACTGCAACCAACAAGGTGTAAAATGCATAGCCTCCTAACGTCAGCTACGACATCTTACACGGAACGTTAGGCACAATAATGAGAAACACCCTAACAATATTATTGACTCTAATTTTATCCTCTGGATTTTCCCAGACAGATGATAGTACTGAATATCATTCGGAAAGACTTACTAAACAGATTGAGCTTTTAAAAATGCATTACGACTCAATCCAAAAACGTACTCGATTCAATTGATAAGGTGATAACTGATTTTGATAATCATCCTTTGGCAAAAACGTTACATGGCAACTTTGATTATGATTCTTTATAACAAGAGTACTTAATTTATAAGATAAATTATTCAAAATATATTAAAGCTAATACTTTCCCAATAGAACATTTTGATACTTCCAAAATTGTTGGATTCGGAGAATTTCTACATCCATTTTATAGAGTTAAGAAATCACATAATGGAATTGATATTCCAGCATCAAAAGGAGAGAATATCAAATCAACAATTAAGGGTGTAGTGATTGAGAAAAAAGAACTTAAAACTGGATATGGGAATTATATAATCATTTCGAATCAAGGTAATATTAAAATACTTTTAGCGCACCTTGATACAGTTTTTGTCGACATAAACGATGATATTGAAATTGGACAAGTAATTGGAACAGTTGGAAATTCTGGAATGTCCACAGGAATACATGTACACTATGAAATATGGATAGATGAAAATCCAATTAATCCAATATTTACAGTATGGAATAGCATTTCTAGAGAAATGACCGAAAATATTTATAAATGGAATATCATTACATATGACTAGTAGGAAGAATTTGCTGTGTACAACAGGAGAAAAAAAACGTTACGCTTATGATGCTATTTTTGAGCAGGATAACATTTAATAAACGGCTTGGCGGTTTGCCATATTTGTGATCCAAATGGCGCATCGGTTTTTTAGGGCAAACGTTATTGCCCAGCAAAAAAGAACTCCTGCGTCGAAAAACAGAGATATTCTCCTTGTATTTGCGATGAAAAGCCTCATTGATTGTTGCAAACAAGTCCTAAATGTATTTCTATGGTTTTATATCTGTAAGTTATAACAAAGATACTCTCCTAAGAGTGATATCGTCTCCCTTTTGGATCTGAAAGAAATAGCAGCCTTTGTGAAAGCTTGACATATCAATTTCGACCGTGTTCTTCTTTGCTTTAGTTTGCAAAAGTTCAGAGCCTAATATATTGTAAATTCGGATTGTATAATCGTGGTTAAGCTGATCTTTTGAGCTAATGTACACCATCCCCTTGCTTGGGTTAGGATAAACCACAATTCCATTAGATATTGAAATCTCATTTATAGCTATCTGATCGAGAACTAGAAACAAAATTGAGTCTTGATTAGAACATCCTGTTATAGGGTCTTGATAATTATAATAGATCCAATGTTGTCCGGTGCCTGTTGTTTGCGGGTCGAAATAATTCCCACTCAGTCCAATTCCAGAAAACTGCCCTCCAACTGGAAGTACATCCGGTAGCTCAACTAAGCCAGAATCAATATTTAAAGAATCGAATATGGAAGGATTGATTTCAATTTCTGGAATTGGGTGAACAGTTAAACTAAGCTGCACAATGCTATCGCAACCTAAATTAGTTAAGAGGCTATCAGAATAATTACCAGGAAGTACATAGGAAGTATTGCCCATAACATAGATTTCTCCTTCACAAATTTCAGCTGAATCAATAATGTTGAATGGTGGGTTTACTTGTAAATTTAGCGTTACAATGCTATCGCAGGCTGTTACGCTTTGTGTGGCATGAGTGTAGGTGCCCGAGCTATCGAGCAATTGACCGTTGAATTCGAAAAATTGACCATGACAGATATTAGTTGTTATCTGTTGATCAAATGTCTCATGGGCTATCAAGTTAAGGTGAATAATACTATCGCAGCCATTAGTAGCCGTATAGTATTGATAATAATCACCAGATGTAGAAAGTGATTGACCGTAAAAAAGATAGGATTCATTATCACAAATTTGTGCTGACAGGTGGCTAGTACTTGTCGATAATTCAATTAAATGTAAATAAACCAAGCTGTCGCAGGAATACATAGACGTGAAATTATTGGAGTAATCACCTGCACTTACTAATTGTTGATTGCCAAATTGGTAGTTTGTTCCAGAGCAAAACTGAGTGGTGTCATAAACTGTTGATAGACTGTTGTAAATGAGGTGTAGGTTAACGAGACTATCGCAGCCATAGACAGACTGAAAGGTTGCTGAGTAATCGCCGGGTGATGAGAGGCTTTGGTTATGAAATAAATAAGTGTCTCCTGTACACACGCTTACAGTATCATAAGTTAAATCAGGTGGATGAAAATTAATTGTTACATTGAAAGTACTATCACATCCCATTTGAGTTGAAAAAGTATCCGATTCAAATACTGAATTGTGATAAGTTACGCCATTGAAAAACAGAGAGTCGCCTTCACAAAGATTAAACTCATTTATAGTAAGGTATGCCGGATTTACAAGTATTGAGTTGAAAACAATACTGTCGTCACCCATTGAGTTGGTTAGCGTATCATTAAATATTTCGGAGTTATGGTACCAGGTGTTATTGAAAAATACACTGTCGCCGCAGTGGTCAATTGCTTGGTACGAATAACTTGGATTACCTGTTAAATTGCAATTGCTTGGGTTGGGTAAGGGGTATCCATTCAAAGGTGGAGAATTTGTCATACCGAGGTACTCAACAATTTTAGTCAAGTAATTAACTTTATATTTCCATTTGCGATGATATATACAGCCTGCATAGCAGTCTCCAAAGGCCAAATCAAAAGTGAAATACTGGTTGTCGCCAATTTTATTGTATGAGATGGTATTGCCATCGCCATAAACAGGTACAATTTCAGAGTAATCAATTCCAGTAATATTTTCCATGTGCGAACAAAATGCCTCCAAATTCAGGTTTTGGGTGGTGGTGAACTCGGCAACATTAATTGAAGATAAATAGCCAGATAGTGTGAAGCCATATGTCGTTAAAAGAAAATCTACGGAGCCATAGCCTGTAAGCGTTTGTCCTGATGTCCAAGCCGAAGCCCAGCCTGTGGGTTGATCTGCCTTTATATAGATGGTATGATTAACATTGTTAGCTGCATAGCCCCAATGATGCATACAATAAATATCAAAAACAGAATCGCGAGCCGTCAATGGATAAGCATTGTGTACTGCAGCCAATCCGTCCCAGATTGTATCTAAGAATTGAGTTGGAATTGTAATTTCTGTTATTGCTGGTGAGTTACTGTCGTAAATCCTGTTTAGTGCAATATGATGCACATCTAGATTATAGAAATTTTGCAACTGTGGCGTAAGCTGACTGCTTGATTGAATTTGAGCCTTTGCTACATAATTAACAGAAAGCAATAGAATTAGTAAGTTAATAATCAGTTTCATAATACGCTTGGATTAACGATTAAGCCAAAGTTACGTTAAAAACGATAGAAACTTAAATTTAATTTCATAACACCTGTCAGTTGTATTTGGTGTCTTTTTGTATGGATTTATTGTGCCAGCCTTAGGTGTTTATATCTCATTTGTCTGCTCTTCAAGTCTCATAGACAAAAGAAATTATTTGATTGTTGTAAAACTAACTAGCCTTTATATTATCGTTTGATAAAACTTGTAAGAAAAGTCTCAAGCTTGGCTTAAGACTTTTTTTACATGACCTTATAATTATTTCTGTATATGCACATCCATTTGAGGGAATGGAATATTTACACCTTCGTCATTAAGTGCATCGTATACCTTCTCATACATCTCGTAATATACGCCCCAATAATCTTCCGATTTAACCCAAACTCTTACTGCAAAATTAACAGAGCTGATCAGCTAGTTCAGACACCGAAATAAAAGGCTCGGGTTCGTTAATAATACTTTACCCTTTTAATAACACTAATATAGCCCCGATAAGTTTAGGACCATATT
>JBFHES010000284.1:0-5618 GCA_041584015.1 Bacteroidales bacterium | reverse complement strand
ACGTTTGAGTAGCAGGTGGAATGCGATTTGTTAAAAGCATATTTTGCAAAGGCTGCCCAATCGTTCCAAATCTTTTCTACCTTATCAACCGGATGATTATTTTCTTTGCAACCTGCAACAAACTTTACTTTGAGTTCCACCATCATGGACTCAATCTTCTTACCCATTGCCTTACGCAGCGAGTCCGCTTCGCCTCTTGTAAAGTTAGCAAGCTTACGAGAGAGTAACATTACTTGCTCCTGATAAACGGTAATACCATAAGTGTCCTTTAGGTATTCTTCCATTTCCGGAAGGTCATATATAATCGGCTCACGACCGTGCTTTCTGTTAATAAAGTCAGGAATGTATTCAATCGGTCCTGGTCTGTACAAAGCGTTCATCGCAATCAGATCTTCAAATCTGTTTGGTTTAAGCTCCTTCAGATATTTCTTCATTCCCGGAGATTCAAACTGGAACAAGCCGGTTGTTTCTCCATTGCTGTATAGCTCGTAGGTTTTCTCGTCGGTTAATTCAATGTTGGCAATATCCAGATCGATGCCTTTCGATAATTTAATATTTTCAACAGCATCCATGATGATCGAAAGTGTTTTCAATCCCAGGAAGTCCATTTTTAACATGCCCACATCTTCGATGTGTTTACCGTCGTATTGCGATACGAGTAAGTCCGATTCTTTGGATGTTGATAGAGGAATGTATTCTGTTAAATTGTCGCGGCCAATAATAATACCACAGGCATGTAAGCCGGTTTGCCTAACCGATCCTTCGAGCGTTTCTGCATATTTAAGGGTTTCGGCAACCAAGGCGTTGCTAGAGGTACGTTCATCTTTCAGTTCTTTAACTTCCTTGTAGGCATCACTCAGCGTAATACCCGGACGCTCTGGTATTAATTTAGCAAGTCGGTCGGCATCTGGTAAGGGAAGCTTCTGCACACGAGCAACATCACGAATGGCCATTTTTGCCGCCATGGTTCCGAAGGTAACAATGTGAGCAACCTTTTCTTTTCCATATTTTTCGACCACCCACTTTAGTACTTCTTCGCGACCGTCTTCATCAAAGTCAATATCAATATCGGGCATTGAAATACGATCCGGATTTAAGAATCGCTCAAATAGTAAATTGTATTTTATTGGATCAATGTCGGTAATTCGTGTACAATAGGCAACAACCGATCCAGCTGCAGAACCACGACCCGGACCAACTGATACGCCCATATCGCGTGCTGCATTCAGGAAGTCCTGCACAATAAGAAAGTAACCCGGGAACCCCATTCGTTTGATGGTCTCTAATTCAAAGTCGAGCCGTTCTGTAACTTCATCGGTTAATTCAGGGTACCTTGTTTTTGCGCCTTCGTAAGTGATGTGTCTGAGAAAATCATCCTCATTAGTAAATCCGTCGGGTAGTGGGAAGTCAGGCATAATTGGTGCCTTGTCCAGTTCAAAGGATTCAATCTTATCTGCAATTTCTGTTGTGGTGCTTAAGGCTTCCGGATGATCGCTGAACAGATCAGACATCTCTTCTCTGGACTTGAGGAACTCCTGCTTGGTATAGCGCATTCTGGTAGGATCATCAAGATCTTTGCCTGTGTTTAAGCATATGAGCCGATCGTGCGCCTCAGCATCCTCTTCGTTTATAAAATGAACATCATTGGTAGCAATGTATTTTACATCAAACTCTGCGGCCAAGCGAATAAGTACTTCGTTAACCTCTTGTTGGCGCTCGTACACATCTTCTCTTAAGTCCGGATCTTCTGCTTTATGACGCTGTAGCTCCAGATAATAATCATCTCCAAATATGTCTTTAAATTCCTGAATTACTTCACGTGCCTTGTCTTCACCGCTTCTCATTATAGCTTGCGGAACTTCTCCTCCCAAACAGGCAGAGGTTGCAATTATTCCCGTATGGTGATTCTTGAGGATTTCTTTATCAATTCGTGGTTTGTAGTAAAAACCATCAATCCATGCATGAGAGACAATCTTCATGAGATTATGATAGCCTTCCTCGTTTTTTGCGAGTAAAATTAAGTGATCGCCTCCACGGTCTTCTTTATTCGTTTTTTCTAATCGGCTGTTTCGGGCAACGTAAACTTCGCAACCCAGGATTGGTTTAATGCCATTTTTAACAGCAGTTTTATGAAAAGCTTTAACCCCAAACATGTTTCCATGATCGGTAATGGCCAATGCCTTCATTCCATCTTTTTTGGCCTTGTTTATAAGTTTGGGAATATTAGAGGCACCGTCTAATATGGAGTATTGGGTGTGAACATGCAGATGTACAAAGTCATTCATAATTTATCCGATCAAAGCATTAACAGTAATTACCTGGAGGCTAGTAAACAGGTAATTTATAATATTGGTTCTTGCAATCACTCAAATTTAGTTGAAATAGATTTGGTAAATGCTCTTTGTTGAAAAGTTTGAAAAAGTAAAATTACTACCTGTATTTCTAACAAGCTTAGTAAACTGCAAAGCAAGACAAAGCCCGACTCTTTTAAGAATCGGGCTTTGTACTTATGAGTAAATACCTTTTAACAGGTGTTTATTATTTAACTCGTTCCACAGGTTTTCTCGAAGAGTAATTGATCTTAAGCGCTGAGTTTTTTCGCAACTCTTGTTTAATATCAGTTACAATACCCATTTTAACATTCTTATCTACTTTCAAAGAAGTTGTCATTAAAGGTACTTCGTTTTCGTCTCTGGCATCGCGCTCACTGGTAATGTACTGTTGAAGGTCTTCAACTCTTGCATACTGATCGTTAAGCTGAATTCTAGGTTCAGTACCATAAATGGCTTTGAACTTTTTGGTCGGCTCTCCAACGTAAACATAACTTACCAGGTTTTTTCGCTCAAGCTTTTTTATTTGTGTTGCAACAGGTACCGATACTTCAACCTTTTGTTCGGTTTCACGCATTACGGTAGCTACCATGAAGAAAAATAGCAACATAAATACAATATCAGGAAGCGATGCGGTAGAAATAGCTGGCATTCCACCTTTACCTTTTCTATTAAATTTAGCCATGGTTATTTACCTCCAATGTTTTTAGGTTCAGCTTCAGAAATTCTCTGCGGGTATATTGCTCTAATAGCTTTGGTTTCTTCTTCACCCAAATTGGAGTAAAGTTTCCCAAAACGTTTCATAGAGAGATTGTCACGCAATTCATTATAAGCTGCAATTAAAGCATCCTGAACTTCCATGTAGGTTCCATACTTGGTACCGCGGTCGTTCTGCAAAGAGATAATACCTTTCGAAATAGCATAGTTGCCGAAGAAATCAACTTCTTTGATATCTTTTTCCGGCAGATCTTCTTTATCTTGAGGGTTTTCAATAAACTCTTTTGCAGCCTCTTTCAATTCGCTAACATCCATTAGTTGGCCTTCAACCTGAAGTTGGTTACGACTATTAATAAGCACAATAAATACATTACGCTCTTTAATCTTGTCGTTGTTTTCAGGCTCATCCTTCGGTGGCATTGGCGGCAGCTTTCTTGCTAAACCTGTATCAATATCCATTGTAGTTGTTACAAGGAAAAAGATAAGGAGCAGGAAGGCGATGTCGGCCATCGATCCACCATTAATTTCTGGAAATCCTCGTCTTGCCATAGTATTACAATTAAAAAATTAGCAAGCCGGGAGTACTATACTCCCGGTATATTATTTAAAAAATTTGGCAACTTCGTGATACAAAATAGAGAAGATTGTTAATCCGCCTAAAATGTATGTTGTCCATAAAACAGTACCAACGTTTTGTGAGAATGCATTTGGATCGTCAACTCCTTCGGCATAGAAGAAATTTTCAAAACCAGGGAAATTCATAATTTCGTCGGATGCTACTAAGTATCCAATAAGAACCACGATACCCATTCCAGCAACAACCAATAAGGTTTTCATGGAACTCTTCGGATTTCTTATCATATAGTAGATAGGGAAGATTACAGCAGCCGCAGCTGAAATAATCGATAGTGCAATGGCCCAGTTAATAAAGAGGTCTAGCCTCCATCCCAGGACACTCATCTGCTCAGAGAACTCAGCATCTGCTTCGAATAGTGAGGTTCCAACAAAGAACACCAACACTACTACTACAGAGGCAGCTATGAGCACACCTAACAGTATGTTTAATAATGTTTTTACTTTACTATCCATGATGGAAATTATTTTTGAGCTTTATATTTTACTAAAATATCAACTAATGATATAGAAGCATCTTCCATTTTATTTACAATACCATCAATTTTAGAAATGATATAGTTATAAAATACCTGAAGGATAATAGCTACGATCAAACCAGATACGGTTGTAATCAAAGCAACCTTAATACCACCAGCAACCAATGAAGGAGAAATCTCACCTGCAATCTCAATCGCATCGAAAGCACCAATCATACCAATTACAGTACCCATGAAACCTAACATAGGAGCAATAGCAATGAATAATGAAATCCAGCTAATTCCTTTCTCAAGTAGTCCCATTTGAACACTACCGTAAGAGATAACTGATTTTTCAACAACTTCGATACCCTCATCTGAGCGGTCGAGTCCTTGATAGAAGATACTTGCAACCGGCCCGCGTGTGTTACGACAAACTTCTTTAGCCGCTTCAACACCACCAGAAGCCATAGCTTCTTCAACTTTAGTTAATAACTTATCTGTATTAGTCGTTGCTAAGTTCAGATAGATAATTCTTTCGATTGCAAGTGCAAGACCCAGAATAAGACAGATTAATACGAAACTCATAAAGGTTGCTCCACCTTCGATGAATTTTTGCTTTAGCTGTTGGTGAAGCGACTTAGGCTCAGCAGGTACATCTGCTGGAATTTCTGCCGGTGTTTCTTCTTCAACCATCTCTGCTGAATTCATGTCTTCAGCAACAGCATTCGTGTCTGTTACTTGTTCAGTATCGGTTGTTGCAGTCTCTACGTCCTGTGCAACAACATTAGAATTAGCACTTAAAAAAAGCAATCCAAATACTGCGATAATTGCAAATAGCTTCTTCATGTTTTATCAAAAATTAATTTATAATATTTAAAATTTAAAACTCTACGTTTAACGCGGAGAGAGAGGGATTCGAACCCTCGGTACCGTTTCACACAGCACACCCGCTTTCCAGGCGAGCACCTTCAACCACTCGGTCACCTCTCCAATATCTCAACAGTACCTAAAAACAGTAATTTTTGAGCGTACCAAAGTATAAAAAACAAAGCAAACAAAAAATAAATTTTGCTGGCCGGAACTATGCTTTAAGACACTACTTTACAAACGCTTTTATCTTATAAAACAGTAAAATAAATGATAATATTCAGTTTTAATATTTACTAAAACCGGTTGACCCACAGTAAACTGTCAGAAAAAGTTGCGCTTTTGCCTGGTGCCTTTTAACACCTGAGTGTGCATTTTACCTGGAATGTAATTCAATACTTTAAAGAACTCAGTCGTCAGATTTTTAACAGAAACTTAAAATTGTGTGTTAAAATTTCACGAATCTGCTTTGTATTAGCTATAGCTTATTACTTAATTTGATAAACTTACTCTAATGAGCCCTAAGGTAGGCAAATTCAATAAAAAGTATTGATTATTTTTTCTTAAGCCCTTGCGAAAGCAGCTAGAAAAAAGCTCTCAGTTGCACGTT
>JBFHES010000283.1:0-5649 GCA_041584015.1 Bacteroidales bacterium | reverse complement strand
CCGGAATAGATTTTATAAAAACACTTGGCAATCCACCTGCGATAATCTTTATAACTGCCTATCGCAATTTTGCCATCGATGCATTTGACTTGCAGGCCTTGGATTATTTATTGAAACCTATTTCATACGAACGATTCTTAAAAGCTGTGAATCGCTTTTTGTCTTTAAAATATTCTCCTGAGCAAAACTGTTTAACCAATAGCAAGAAGGAATCGTTTATAATTCTTAAAGCAGATAAGAAACAACATAAAGTATTCTTAGATGATATTAAATGGGTTGAGAGCCTGGATAATTATATAAAGGTACATACAAGAACCGCTACTTTAATTTGTTACATGAGTTTATCATCAATTGAAGAGCAACTACCTTCAGCTAGCTTCATCAGAATTCATCGCTCTTATTTAATTAATGCAAATGCCTTCAGAACATTTACGACTGCTTTTATAGAAATTGATGATGAGAAAATCCCTATTGGCAGAAATTATCGCGATGAAGTGATAAAACGTATTACCCGCATTGGTTCGACATAGATTGATCTTGAATCGGTGCTTGATTCAAAACATTGTCATGTTTTTTATCCCTCACTCACCAACACAATCCGGTTTCTTCCATCCATTTTTATAGCAAGCGCTTCGTCGAATTCAACATGAATAAAGTGTTTAGTTTTTTCTATAACTTTTTGCGATTTTAGCTTATCATATATTATGTTACAATCCTTAGATACATGCTGAATGGAACAGTAGCCCACATTCATAGAGGTGACATTATGGAAAAAGTGCGACCCAGAGGAAGCATCCAGCGGAAAATTGTGCAGACTGGTTTCTACTATTAATTTTGCATTAGATATTTGGGGCCAGGTTACCGGAATACCAATCCATCTGTCGCGTGTACCCCAACGACCCGGACCAATTAGAATATATTCCTTGTTTTCCTGAACCATTTTCAGATTGAGTTTATCAATCTCATCGGCCATCTCTTCTGTTCGTGTTTTATCAAAAATGTCATTGTCAACAAAAATCACATCTTTAACGTGATCAATAAGTCCGTTTCCCATCCCTTTATTGCTTAGCAGGATGGTCTTGCTTTTATCAATGGTTTTCAAATCAACTTTGTAATCCTGTCGGTTACCAATCAATGGTTTTATCTGCAGCAGGTAAAAGCTTGCTTTGTAATCATCATCCTTATTTAAATCAATGGCAAATTCTATCTCTACAGGAGAGCCCAGTGCCTCTTTAACCACATCCAGTACAATTTCAATGGTTTTTGCAAGCGGAATATAATTGTACTTTAGAATATTTGCGAAGTTAATAACACGTGGTCCGGGAGTGTCAATACCCGCTTTAATGGTGTTGTTGTCTTTGTCGTAAACCGATGCACAATGTTTAAGTGTGCCGTGCATTTCCGCGTCATCAATGTTCATGCGCTTTAATCCGGCCATTTCACCTTCCAGTAAGTCGAAGTCTTTTTTATTCAGATCAACAGCATAAAATTCAACCTGAGAATTCAGAAATTGGTCTTTGGGCGAATTGATGTCGGTATTCGGATAGAGTGGTGCAAAGCGATGTGTTTTTTCACCTTCTACCACATATTTACCTAAACCAACGGCAAGGTTAGCAAAACCATCTTCTGGCTTCATGTGCCCGAATGGATAATAATTATACGACTGTGCTACGCCACTTGCATGTGGGTAGAAACAATCCTTGTATTGATTTCCCACTACTTCCTGAATAATTACGGCCATCTTTTCGTCCTCCATTTTATAATTAATGGCTTTAAAATAGGCGCGGGCCGTGGTGGAGTAAACCGAGGCATATACCAATTTAATGGCATCAGTTGTTTGCTTCAGCCTAACATCAATACTGTCGTGGTTGTTGGGGAGAATGTATGTTTCGAAAATACCTGCAAAAGGCTGCAAGAGTGAGTCTTCAAATAAGCCTGATGAACGAATTGCAATCGGCTTTTTTATAAGCTGTAATAATTTCCGAAGCTTTTTAAGCAAGCCTTCCGATAGGTTGCCGGCAAGGAAAAGTCGTTTTACAACTTCATAGTTCTTTTCGTGGAGCACCTGTTCCGGTAGCTTGTTCCGTTCAATAAAATACTCAAACTCATCGGTTCCTATTACCGATGTTTTAGGTGACCGGATGTTGATATTTGGTAAGTAATTCTCAAATTCGAAATGGTAGATGAGCGTGTTTATAAAAGCTAGTCCTCGTCCTTTACCCCCCAGGTTTCCTCCTGATAAGCTAACAATGTTGCTCTCATCAAGCAACGCCGATTCTTCATAAGGAATTATTTTTCCTTTTTTCTTTTCGTTTCTAAATCGCTGAATAACCTGCACTAGATAGCTGCGCAGCTGGTCGGCGTTTAAAAAGTCGCTTACCTTGGTAGGGTTAATAATTTTTGCGACCCGAATTTCGCCACGAGCCATTAGCCATAACGAGAAATGATTTTTGCGGGCATGATAGATTAGTGATTCTTCCGGGATACTTTTTAAATGATTCTCAAATTCTTTCAGCGACTTAGAAACGGCAATTGGTCGGCCGTTCTTATCTCGATACACAAAGTTTCCGAAGCCTAAGTAGTGTGTAATAAAACTTTTAATGTCCTGCTGTAGTGTTTCGGAATTCTTGTTAATAAAAGTAGCTTTTAGCTTAAAGGCCTTTACCTCGTTGTTGGTGTCGGATGATTGAATAATAATAGGTAGGTCCTTAACATGTTTGCGTGTGAACTCTACCAATTTAAGCCCGGCGTCATCATCTTTTTTACCTTCCCGGTCGAAAGACACATCGGTGACCAACGAAAGCATGTTGTCCTTGTACTTCGTAATTATCTCAATTGCTTCTTCGTAGTTAGAGGCTAGTAATATTTTAGGACGGGCACGCATTCTAAGTACTTTGTATAAGTCATCGGTACTAACATCGTCAATTATGCGTTTGGTTTGCTGCATAACAATACCATACATCATTGGCAAATAGCGCGAGTAATAAATAGGAGAGTCTTCAACAACCAGAATGATTCGTATGTGCCCAATCTGTGTATCGTTGCTTACGTTAATTTGATCCTCTACATATTTAATCATTGCAAAGAAAACCTTCGATTCTCCGTTCCAGATAAATATCTTGTCGATGCTTGGTAGGTTTCTGGTTTCGTCCTTAAAAAGAGCAACATCGCTATTGTTATTTAGCAGCAGGAAGATAGGGATGTAGGGGAATTCTTTTTTTACCGTTTTGCTCAGCTCAATTGGAAATTGTTTATCAACTCCCATCATTAATATAATCAGATCGAAATGTTTAGAGAATAGCTGTTCCAGTGCTTCGTCTGTAGTTGTAACTCCGGTTATGCGGGGCATTGAGGTTAGACTTAGATGATGATATTCTCCAAGAACATGTTCCGAGAAGCGGCCTTCCTTTTCAATACTATAGGCATCGTACAGATTGGCAACAAGTAAAATCTCTTTGACTTTAAATGGCATTAAATCGTGCATTATGTCACGATCGAAATTGTTTTTATTTAAAAATTTCTGAAGCAGCTGTCGGCTATTTACCTCACTTGTTTTTTTGTCCTCAAGTGGTGGAATCGGAATTTTGGAGTCTCTGTTTTTTTCGAGAATTACTTTTCCAAGCATGCTGTTTAAATAGCCTGCAATAATTCCTGATAAGTTAAGGATAAGGTCACGCTCTTCGCGCAGGAAGGGACCTTCCTCCAATATTGGGAATTCCTTTGTATAGTATATTTCTATTTTACCTTCCTTGTTGTCGATGGTATAAAAAGGCTGGCTTTGGCACCACGGGGTTGCGGCAAATCCGTTGCTTTCATATTCATTATTGTCGTAAGTAATCCGAGCAACTGTATCCATTGGGTATTGCCAGCCACTTGGGAATAGCGATGCCAACCGACTAAATGTTTCTTTAATCGATTTGCCCTCTTTTAAAATGGCTGATGTTTGGTTTATAGTTGCTAATTCTTTAAGCCTTTCTTGTCGCTCAAATAGTAGTTGGTCCAATTGAGCGTTCGAATCGGCCTTTGCGTTTTCTTTATTCATATGCGCTTCCAAGTTATACCGGAACTAAAGTAGTCAATGTATTAATTAAAATAAAGGATAATAATTTATAATTAATCTGCATTATGCTATTTGTGGATTATATACCCCGATGTTTTGATTTTATGTCTAATGATGTTATTTTCGATTCGCTTTTTAACTAGATTATATCAGTAAAAGGAATGAATAAGATTCCACTCATAATAGTCGATTCTCACCCCATTGTTAGCGATGGTATAGAGGCATTGCTTTCTGATGTTGATGATATAGGTGTGGTAGCAAAAGTAAGAGATATCAATCATCTGTTTCCTGAAATTAGAAGAACCAGAGCGCGCATTGTGTTGGTAAATATTTATCGTGCCGACGAAGAGGATATTGAAACCATCAGTGCTATTCGTAAGCGTCACTCAGAGGTGAAGATTCTAATTCTCTCGATGAGTTCAGAAGAACAGTTTATTTTGAAAACACTTAAGGCAGGAGCCAAAGGCTACCTTTCTAAAGATACCTATCGAAACCAGCTGATTGAAGCAATATATACTTTGCGTGGTGGATACGAATATTATAGTAAATCAATATCTACGGCCATATTACGCAGCTATATGAGCAACAATGGTTCTAATGGTGAGGCGAAAAAAGAACGGGATTTAAAGTGTCTGAGTACGCGTGAAAAAGAAGTGTTAAAACATTTTGTTGATGGCTTAGGTAATCAGGAAATAGCCGAACAACTATTTATTAGTGTCAGAACTGTTGAGTCGCATAAAACGAATATTATGCAAAAGCTTCAGTTAAAAACAGCTATTGATCTGGTTAAGTTTGCCATCAGAAACAACATGATTAAGGTGTAAAGTGCTGCTTTTAAACGTTTTTAGGTGGTATATTCCTCAACAACTGGTGTCAGTCCTTACTCAATGTCATGATACAAGTCACTCATTTTATTTACATTAAAAAACAGTTGGTTGGTGTAGAATGGTAACTCATTATTAATATCAATGCCAACAAATCCTACCTTATTAATAATGATATATAATTTACGCTCACCACTACTTAGTAGTTTCTGAATTTGCGAATGAAGTGCTTTTGGGTAAATGGCACAGAGCGGTTCTAAATGCTCCTTGTGTTGTGCTACGGTAATCTTGTTTGCCGATTTATGCTTGTAAAGATGCTGAATTAGTTCTGTACTAATATTAGGCGTGTCGGTTGCAATAACCAGGCAGTAGTTCTCTGAGCAGTGTGGCAGGCAGGCTACAATACCACTGGCTGGGCCGTTCGATTGCTTATCAGGTACTACCGTAAATCCAAGCTTATTAAAATGTGTATTATTTGCACTAATGATGATTTCCTTGCAAACTTGCTTCATTAAATCTATTGAGTAATTAATGAGCGGTTTGCCTTTGTAGTTAACAAAGCTTTTTTCGCGCCCCATGCGGCTGCTTTTGCCGCCGGCTAGTATTATTCCAGAAATTGGTAAATGCTGCATGCAAACAAATGCTGTGTGATTAGCCGTTTTCGCTAATGCGTTTTAGCGCAGCTACATCTTGCACCTGAAATTGTTTGCCTTCAATTGTAATAAGCTTTTCCTCCTTAAACTTCTTTAGCATTCGAATCACATT